>JARLIU010000264.1 GCA_031291595.1 Ancalomicrobiaceae bacterium
CGTCGACACGCTGATCGTCATCCCCAACCAGAACCTCTTCCGCATCGCCAACGAGCGCACCACCTTCGCCGACGCCTTCGCCATGGCCGACCAGGTGCTCTATTCCGGCGTTGCCTGCATCACCGACCTGATGGTCAAGGAAGGCCTGATCAACCTCGATTTCGCCGACGTCCGCTCGATCATGCGCGGCATGGGCAAGGCGATGATGGGCACCGGCGAATCCTCCGGCGAGAAGCGCGCGCTGCAGGCCGCCGAGGCCGCGATCGCCAACCCGCTCATCGACGAAACCTCGATGAAGGGCGCTCGTGGCGTGCTGATCTCGATCTCCGGCGGCAAGGACCTGACCTTGTTCGAGGTCGACGAGGCCGCCACGCGGATCCGAGAAGAGGTCGACCCGGATGCCAACATCATCCTCGGCGCCACCTTCGACGACAGTCTCGAGGGCATCGTGCGCGTCTCCGTCGTCGCCACCGGCATCGACCAGCTGATGGACGAGGCCGGCGAGCCGGTCGAAATGCCGGTCCGCAGCCGTGTCGTGCCGCGCGGGTCCGAACCGACCCAGACGAACCGCGCCAGTGCCCAGGCCTTCGTCCGCACCGACGAATCGGCGGTCGCCCAGCGCCGCGCCGAGGCGATGGCCGCCGCCTCCCGCGCCGAGGCCCAAGCCCGTCTCGAACGCGAGATGGCGTTGCCTGAGCCGCACACCCAGCCCACCTACACAACCGTGACCCAGCCGGCCTATACGACGGTGGCACCGCAGGATCCGGCCGTCACCATCGAGCGTTTCGAGCCGCAGCCGTCCGATTACGCCCATGTCGCCGACCCGATCCACGAGATCGAGACGCCGCAGCCGCCGCGTCACGAAGCCGCTGAACAGCGCCCCTACATCCCGCCGCAGGCCGAACGTCCGGTCGAGCCGCGCATGTCAACGCGGATGCCGCGCATCGACGAGTTCCCGCCGATCGCCCAGCGTCAGATCGTCCAGCCGCAGCCGTCGGACTTCGCTCACGGCGACGACGAGCGTCGGCCGATGAGCCTGCTGAAGCGGCTGGCCAGCGGCTTTCGTCGCGAGGATCACGAGGGTGAGGAAGCCCTGACCCAAGGCATGACCCAGCCGATGGCACCGCCACGCGAACCTTCGTTCCGCGACGAGGTGAAGCGTCCGCTGGTGCAGGGCCAGCCGCGCTCGTCGACCGAACAGATGCATCGCCCGGCGGCGGGCCAGCTCGACCCGCACGGCCGCCAGCCGGCCGGTCTGCCGCAGCAGCGCCTGTCCGACGACGACCAGCTGGAGATTCCCGCCTTCCTGCGTCGCCAGGTGAAGTGACTGGCGACCGCCGATTCGACTTCGGAACGCCCCGGCCCGCCTTTGCCGGGGCGTTTCAATAGGATAGGTACGTTCATTTACGCATCAGAATTCTATTGGTTTACCAACTATTTAAGAATTCCGGTCAACGGTAATAATGTGTAACGGAGTGTGATTTTGCGATTGCCGGGCCCGCGCGTAACGTCTCGTTCGTTCGATGCGAGATCAGGCTGATCGCGAGCGCCAATGGCGCACGTCGGAAGGCTTTCAGACCCCAACTAACGAACTCCGGAAACGGGCGGCCAACCGCAGCGTTAGCCGAGTTCCTAGGTGACAGTATGGCAAAACACGGCGTGTCCGCTCAAACGACGATAGCCGACTCGGTTCGGGTCGTCGGCATTGGGGTTCACAGCGGCAATCGCGTCGCAGTTACTTTGCATCCCTCCGATGCCAACACCGGCATCGTCTTCCTCAGGACGGAACTGGCCGGCCGTGACGTCGAAATCCCTGCCAATTGGCGCGCCGTCTCCAATACCGATCTGTGCACCGTCGTCGGCGATCCCGCCCGGGCCTCGATCGGCACCATCGAGCACCTGATGGCGGCGCTGCGCGGCCTCGGGCTCGACAACGTCCTCGTCGAGATCGATGGCCCGGAAGTGCCCGTCATGGACGGCAGCGCGCGGGCATTCGTCGAAGCGGTCGATCAGGTCGGCATCATCTCCCAGGGCGTTCGCCGCCGCATGGTCAAGGTCGTCAAGCCGATTCGCGTCGAACATAACGGCTGCTGGACGGAGCTGCGCCCGTATGACGGCTGCCGCTACGAAGTGACCATCGATTTCGCCTCGCCGCTCATCGGCCGTCAGGCGCTGGCGTTCGATCTGACGCCGAAGGCGTTTCGCACCGACGTCGCCGGCGCCCGCACCTTCGGGTTCGTCAAGGATCTCGAACGCCTGATGCCGATGGGCCTCTGCCGCGGCTCGAGCCTGGAAAACTCCATCGCCATCAAGGACGACCGGGTGCTCAATCCGGATGGACTGCGCTGGGCCAATGAGTTCGTCCGCCACAAGACGCTCGATGCCATCGGCGATCTGGCGTTATCCGGCGCACCGATCCTCGGGCTGTTCCGCTCCTACAAGGGCGGCCATCGGATGAACCATGAGACGTTGAAGGCGTTGTTTGCCGATGCGAACGCCTGGGCCATGGTCGACATGCCGATCCGGCGCGAAAGCCCGGCGGCCGAGATCGGGACCGGTCACTCCGCGCCGCTGTATCGCCCCGACCAGACCTGAAAGAGTTCACCTGTCGTGCCGACATGCCGGGGCTGGTCCCCGGCATTGTTATATGAGCCGCCTGCCAAACACGCGAAAGTCTCCGACCGCGGCATGACCGCGCCACAATTTCGCGGCAAATCGCAAGGACCTAGACATCGTGCCGGCCGTCCCGCCTCACGTCCCGAATTTCCGGGGGCCGTACGGTGGCAGCCGGCAAGGCTTTACTGTAGGGTCGCGCGCTGCCGATGGGCGCCGCCGCTTGAACACGCATCCAGGCGGCCGCATGAAGGAACCGAAGACGTCATGATCGAAGCGAGTAGCATGAAGACCGCGGCATCGAGGCCAATGCGCGACATCGCGGCCTATCGTCGACTGGTCACTGCGGCTGGTCTGGCGCTGGTTCTCGGACTTGCCGCCTGCTCGTCGACCGACGAAGACAAGGTCGACGCGACGCCGGCGGATGTGCTCTACAATCAGGGCCTTGCCAACATGCAGAGCGGCAAGCCGACGGAAGCCATCAAGAAGTTCGAAGACCTCGACCGGCTCCACCCCTACTCCGAACTGTCGCGCAAGGGAATTCTGCTGCAAGCCTACAGCGCGTTCGAGAAGGGCGACTATACCAGCTGCATCCAGGCAGCCAAGCGCTTCGCCACCATCTATCCGCAGAGCCCAGAAGCGGCTTACGCGCTGTATCTGATCGCTGAATCCTACTACAAGCAGATACCGGAAGTTTCCCGCGACCAGGAATTGACGCAAAAGGCCCTCGACGCCTACGCCGAACTCCTGACCAAGTTCCCGGATTCGCGCTTCACCGCCGACGCCCGGCAGAAGCAGGAAGCGGCGCGCGACCAGCTGGCCGGCAAGGAGATGGAGATCGGCCGCTTCTACCTGCAGAAGCGGGAATATCTCGCCGCCATCAACCGATTCCGTGTCGTCGTCGGCAAGTACCAGACGACCCGGCACGTCGAGGAGGCGCTGTCGCGTCTGGTCGAATGCTATTATGCGCTCGGCGTCGTGCCGGAAGCCCAGACCGCGGCTGCCGTGCTCGGGCACAATTTCCCCGACAGCAAGTGGTACAAGGATTCCTTCACGCTGCTGCAGACCGGCGGCTACGCGCCGCAGGAGGACCAGGGCAGCTGGATCTCCAAGGCTTTCCGCGGCATCAAGATCATCTGAGGCGGATCCGCCGTTCTCCCGGCGTCGGCCGCCCGAACCGGACGCGGATCATGTCGGCGCAATTTCATCTTCCTCTTGCGCAGGCGCGACCCGATCAGCTACCAGAACAAAAGGTGTAACCAGGATTCTGGACCCGGCGCCGGAGGGCCCGATGCTTGTCGCCTTGTCCATCAGCGACATCGTGCTGATCGAAAAGCTGGAGATCGACTTCGCGCGCGGCCTGACCGTGCTCACCGGCGAGACCGGCGCCGGCAAGTCGATCCTGCTTGACGCCCTGTCGCTGGCGCTCGGCGGCCGCGGCGATGCCGGCCTGGTACGTCACGGCGCGGCGCGCGGCCAGGTGACGGCCGTGTTCGATGTGGCGCCGGACCACCCGGCCCGTACGCTGCTGGCCGACAACGAGCTCGACGGCGACGGCGACCTCGTCGTCCGCCGCATCCAGGCCACCGATGGCCGCACCCGCGCCTTCATCAACGACCAGGCCGTCAGCGCCACGCTGTTGAAAAGTCTCGGCGACATGCTGGTCGAGATCCACGGCCAGCACGACGACCGCGCCCTCGTCGACGAGCGCGAGCACCGCCGGCTGCTCGACGCTTTCGGCAGACTGGAGCCGCAGGTCGCCGACGTCGCCGGCCTGTGGGATCGACGGCGCCAGGCGCTGAAGGAGCGCGACCAGACCCGCGCCCGGCTCGAGGCGTCCCGCCGCGAGGCCGACTACCTGCGCGCCTCGCTCGACGAACTCGACAAACTGAAGCCGCAGCCCGGCGAAGAGACCGAGCTCGCCACTGCGCGCCACCGGATGATGCAGGCGGAGAAAGTCGCCGGTGACCTGAAAGAGGCGCTGGAGACGCTCGAAGGCTCCGGTTCGCCGATCGCCTCCACCGCGTCGCTGCTGCGCCGGCTCGAGCGCAAAAGCGGTCAGATCAGCGAACTCGGCGAGGCGGTGATCAAACCGTTGGGGCTGGCCGTCGACGCGCTCGAAGAGGCCCGCAGCGGGCTGGAGGCGTGGCTCAGAGCCTCCGATTACGACCCGCGGCTGCTGGAACGAACCGAGGAGCGGCTGTTCGCCCTGCGTGCTGCCGCCCGCAAGCACGATTGCACCGTCGACGGCCTTGCCGCGCTGCGCGACCGGATGGCAGCCCAGCTGGCGGAACTCGATCAGAGCGAGGACCGGCTGAAGCAGCTCGAAGCCACGCTCGCCGCCGCCGAGGGCGCCTACGGGACCGCCGCCACGGCGCTGTCCAAGGCGCGGTCAGGCGCTGCCCGGGCGCTCGAACAGGCGGTTGCCACCGAGCTGCCCGCGCTGAAGCTCGAGCGTGCCCGCTTCACGGTCGAGCAGCACGCCGATCCGGCCGATGCCGGCCCCACCGGCTATGACGCCATCGAGTTCTGGGTTGAGACTAACCCCGGCACCCGTCCCGGCCCGATCCTCAAGGTGGCTTCCGGCGGCGAGCTGTCGCGCTTCCTCTTAGCGCTGAAAGTCAGCCTTGCCGATCGGGGATCGGCCCCGACGCTGGTGTTCGACGAGATCGATACCGGCGTCGGTGGCGCGGTCGCCGAGGCGATCGGGCTGAGGCTCGCCCGGCTGGCCGAGCGCGTGCAGGTGATGTCGGTCACCCACGCGCCGCAGGTCGCCGCCCGCGCCGCCACCCATCTGCTGATCCTCAAGGAGGCCAGCAAGGCCGGCCACAAGGAGGAGCGGGTGGCGACGAGGGTCGTGCAGCTCGCCGCACCCGAACGGCGCGAGGAGATCGCCCGCATGCTCGCCGGCAGCGTCATCACCGACGAGGCGCGTGCCGCTGCCGCGCGGCTGATGGCCGGAGCGGCGGCATGAGCCTGACCCTTGCCAGTCTGGGCCCCTGGCTGCCGGGCGGTGCCGCGACGCGGCCACACGGCGCCGCGATGCGGTCGACCGGCTGGGTCATGCCTTTGCGTGACATCGAACTCCTCGTCGCCATCGCGGTCCTCTCCCGCCTGATCATCGTCCTCGCCTTCGTCCTTGCCTACGCCGCCAATCCGGCCCGCATGGAAGGCGGCCCCGACGACATCTTCTGCAACTGGGATTGCAGCTGGTACATCGACATCGCCGAGAAGGGCTACTGGCTCGTCACCGACGCCGACAAGCACGGCGTCGCCAATTGGGCGTTCTTCCCGCTGCTGCCGGCCGCCATCGCCGGCGTAACGGCAGCGACCGGCCTGCCGGCCGCCTATGCCGGCCTCGTCGTCGCCAATGTCGCCTGGTGTCTCGGGCTGTATTTCATCTATCTCCTTGCTCGCGACTACGGCGGCTCGCCATTTGCCCGCTATGTCAGCCTCCTCTACGGCTTCTGGCCGTTCGGCGTGCATGCCTCGGTGCCGATGACCGAGGCGGTGTTCGTGCCCCTGTCCATCGGCCTGTTCCTGTTTGCCCGTCGCGGCGGCTGGCTGATGGCGCTGCCGCTGGCCGCCGCGCTGTCGGCAAGCCGCACCGTCGGCGTCCTGACGGTCATTCCGCTGTTCGTCCTGGCTTCGCGCGAATACGGACTGTGGCGGGTGATCTTCATCCGCCCCGGCACCGAACGGGCGGTGCTGGCGCTTGCCGCTTCGGGGCTGGGGCTGGCGCTCTACATGCTGCATCTCAACGGGCTGATGGGCGACGCACTCGCCTTCGCCCATAATCAGAACGCCTGGAACCGCCAGTTCAAATGGCCGTGGATGATGCTCCTCGACGAATTGAACCCGGCCTACGTCAGCGGTCCCTGGCTCATCGCCAATGCCTGCAACGCCGCCACGGCGCTCGCGGCTTTCGCCCTGCTGCCGCCGTTGTGGCAGCGCGGCCTCAAGCCCGAGGCGATCTTCGCCGGTCTGGCGCTCGCCGCCGCCTTCCTGACCGGCACGACCAACAGCTTGCCGCGCTATTCCGGCGGCCTGTTTCCGTTCATCCTTGCCGTCGCGCTGCTGACCGACCGGCCACTCGGCCGGACGCCAACGCTGGTGCTGTCGCTGGCCGGTCTCGCCATCTTCGCCTTTGCCTGGGCGATGGAGCAGTTCTATGTCATGTGAGCCGGCGATCCCGAGGCGTCATCGCTCGTTCCTGGGCTGGCTCAGTCTGGCCGCCCTCGCCTGCCTCGTCGGATTCTACCTGCACGTCATCGGCGTGATCGTCACGCCGCACGTCGACGAGGCCTATACCCGCGCCTATTTGACCGGCGAATTCGCCGTCTACCCGTCGTCCTCCGGCTGGGCACCCGGTGACGGGCTCGACTACACGCCGGGCACGTTTGTCGATCTGCGCGGACACAATCCGCGCCGCTGGCTCGCCCGTTTCGACTGGCGCCGCGTCGATACGCCGGTCGTCACCCTCATCGGCTACTCCGGCCGGCTGTTCCTGCATCTGACTGGCGAACCCGACGCCGCGGCGCGCCGGCACCGCCTGCGCCTCGGCCTCGTCTGCCACCTGCCGCTCGAACACGCCGGCGACATCGTCGTCTCGGTGAACCACACCGAGGTTGGCCGCGCCTATTGTGGCGAAGGACTGCTGATCATCGATCGTTTCGTGCCGGCCGGGCTGCTCGGTGCCCGCCGCTACGACGAGATCCGCATCGACCGCAGCCGCGATTCCATCTTCGAGACGATCCTGACCCGGCTGGGCTTCCGTGCCGATGCGGTGGAATTGGATTGGTTCGCGGTGGACGGAGAGTAGCCGCTCATGCGAAATGACTGGCTTGCGCCAAGGCGCCAGCCGAATTCGAAGACGAGCCGCCGCCATGTCCAATCCGCCAGCTCCCGCCGCCGTCGACACGCTGACCGAACCTGAAGCCGCCGCCGAACTGGCGCGGCTGGCAGCCGAGATCGCCGAACACGACCGGCGCTACCACGACGACGATGCGCCGACCATCTCGGATGCCGATTACGACGCCCTGCGCCAGCGCAACGCGGCGATCGAGGCACGCTTTCCCGGATTGAAGCGCACCGATTCGCCTTCCGAGCGCGTCGGCGCCCCGGTCGCGGCCCGGTTCGACAAGATCCAGCACACCGTGCCGATGCTCTCCCTCGACAACGCCTTTGCCGAGGCCGACGCGGTCGAGTTCGTGGCACGCGTGCACCGCTTCCTCGGCCTGTTGCCCGGCAGCGTGACGTTCACCGCCGAGCCGAAGATCGACGGTCTGTCGATGAACCTGCACTACATCGATGGCCGGCTGGTCTCGGCCGCGACGCGCGGCGACGGCACGACCGGCGAGAACGTCACCAACAACGTATTGACGATCAAGGAGATACCGCGCCAGCTCCGCCCCGGTGCGCCCGCTCTCATCGACATCCGCGGCGAGGTCTACATGACCAAGGCCGACTTCCGGGCGCTCAACGAGCGGCAGCAGGCCGCCGGCGAGAAGCTCTTCGCCAATCCGCGCAATGCCGCCGCCGGTAGCTTGCGCCAGCTGGACAAGCGCATCACCGCCTCGCGCGCCCTGTCGTTCTTCGCCTATGCCTGGGGCGAAGCGAGCGAACTGCCGGCCGATACGCAGTTCGGCATGGTCGAAGCCTTCCACACCTGGGGCTTCGAGACCAACCCCCTGATGGCCCGCTGCGCCGATGCGGGCGAACTCATCGCCCACTTCCGCCGGATCGAGGCGTTGCGCGCCGACCTCGGCTACGACATCGACGGCGTCGTCTACAAGGTCGACCGCCTGGACCTGCAGATCCGCCTCGGCTTCGTCTCGCGCTCGCCCCGCTGGGCCATCGCCCACAAGTTCCCGGCCGAACAGGCAACTACGACGCTGGAGGCCATCGACATCCAGGTCGGCCGCACCGGCGCCTTGACCCCCGTCGCCCGGCTGAAGCCGGTCACCGTCGGCGGCGTGGTCGTCACCAACGCCACGCTGCACAATGCCGACGAGATCGCGCGGCTGGACGCCCGCGTCGGCGACACCGTCACGGTGCAACGCGCCGGCGACGTCATCCCGCAGATCGTCGAGGTGAAGAAGGACGAGGCGCACGACGCGCGCGAGGCCTTCATCTTCCCGCACATCTGCCCGTGCGAGTTGAAGACGCCGGTCAGCCGCGAGGCGACGGCCACCGGCGGCGAGGGCGTCATCTCCCGCTGTTCCGGCGAATTCGCCTGTCCCTACCAGCGCATCGAGCACTTGAAACATTTCGTCTCGCGCCGCGCCTTCGACATCGACGGGCTGGGCGAGAAGCAGATCGAACTGTTCTTCAACGACGCCGACCTCCCCATCAAGGAGCCCGGCGACATCTTCACGCTTGCCGCTCGCGACGCTGAGAACCTGAAAAAACTCAAAGACAAGGAGGGGTTCGGCGCAACCTCGGTGAAGAAGCTCTACGCGGCCATCGACGAGCGCCGCCGAATCGCCCTCGACCGCTTCATCTACGCGCTCGGCGTCCGCAACGTCGGCGAGACGACGGCCCGCCAGTTGGCCCGCGCTTACGGCTCGTGGGACGAATTCCACCGTGCGGCGCTGGCGGTCGCGAGCGGCGATAGTGCGGCCAGGGCCGATATGGATGCCATCGACCAGATCGGCGAAACGGTGATCGACAGTGTCGCCACCTATTTCGCGGAAAGCCACAACCTGTCGATCGTCGAGCGGTTGGTCGCCGAGATGACCGGTGGCATCGCGGAGACTGAGAAGCCGAAGACCGACACGGTCGTCGCCGGCAAGACCGTCGTGTTTACCGGCTCGCTGGAAAAGCTCACCCGCGACGAGGCGAAAGCCCAGGCGGAACGGTTAGGGGCCAAGGTTTCCGGCTCGGTGTCGGCCAAGACCAACCTCGTCGTCGCCGGCCCGGGTGCCGGCTCGAAGCTCGCCAAGGCGCAGGAACTCGGCATCGAGGTCATCGACGAGGACGCCTGGATTGCACTGGTCGGAGTACGGAGCACCTGATGGACAGCCTTGAGCTCAACAAGATCGACGATTATTGGGCGGAGATGATCCGCAAGTACCCAGTTGACAACAAAAATGATCCGAATATTTCTAATTTGGAGCAATTCCAAACGATCGCTGACGAAATAATATCCAGGGCGGGTGTATTTGCACCTCTATTTCGAGGGCAACCTGACGCCTCGTTCGAGCTCGAGTCTTCGCTCGACAGGTCGCCAGAGCCCGATATATCTATGTTCGAATACTACAGACGACTTTATGTTGTTAAACCCCGGATCGAGGCATTTACAGGCCAAAGATGGGAAGAGATTGCAGAAGCGAAAGATCCCAGTTCATTTGCAGACTACGATTCCATTCGCCAACGTCTTTCTACATATGATGTTCCTCATTACGATCTATTGGCATATTTGAGGCATTGCGGATTTCCATCACCACTATTGGACTGGACGAGGTCGAGTTATATTTCTAGTTTTTTCGCTCTTAAAAGTAAGTCATATAATGTTCATCCAGCAATATTTGTATTTGTGGAACGGCCGACCGGAATGAAGACCAGTAGTAGTAGGGAACCCCATATCTTTTCGTTGAATTCGGCTGTTAGAACTCACCAGCGACATTTTTTGCAGCAGGCCGAATACACAATTTGCACTCAATTTCATTCACCTACGGGCGATCTTTCGGCCGGTGCCTGGACCTTCCCAAAATACACAAGCGCGATCAATAGATTCGGCCCAAGCCAGAATATCGTTCTGAAATTTGTCCTCGACAGAACCATGCGAGATGCCGCGCTAAAGAGACTTCATAGCTACAATATAAATTCCTATTCGCTATTCGGCAACGAAGAGAGCCTAATAGAGACCATGGCCTACGAAGAGTTCGAATTAAATCGCCATAGATAGATCAAAGACCAAATAGTACTTGCTGCATTATTTCGCAAACCCGCTCTCCGTCATTGCGAGCGCAGCGTAGCAATCCAGACTTATGATGCTCAAATCTTTGAAAGTTTTCTGGATTGCTTCGCTGCGCTCGCAATGACGGAGGCAGGCAACGGCCGCGAAGGCCGGCCCTATCCCGCCGTATCGGTGAATTCCGCGACCTCAAGACCCGGAACGAAATATCCCAGCCGCTTGATCTCCCACTCGAGCCTTATGCCGGAATGCGCCAGCACACGGGCGCGAACCGTCTCGGCCAACCGCTCGATGTCGCGCGCCGTCGCCTCGCCCTCGTTGATCAGGAAATTGCAATGCTTTTCCGAGACGACCGCGCCGCCGACGCGCAAGCCGCGGCAGCCGGCGTCGTCGATCACCTTCCAGGCGCTTAAGCCCGGCGGATTCTTGAAGGTCGACCCGCCGGTCTTGACCTTGGTCGGCTGCGACGTCTCCCGATGCAGCATGACCTCCGCCATCAGCCGTTCGATCTCGGGCTTCTCACTCGGCACGCCTTGCATGACGGCCGAAACGAACACGAGGCCGGCAGGCGCCGAGGAGTGCCGGTAGGAATAGCCCATGTCGGCGAGGCCGAGCGTCACGACCTCGCCGGCCCGGTCGATCGCCCGGACCTCGACGACGCGCTCGGACGTTTCGACGTTGTTGGCCCCGGCGTTCATCGTGAGCGCGCCGCCGAGGCCGCCGGGAATGCCGTGATAGGGATGGAAGCCGCCGAGGCCCGCCTCGAGCGCGGCCTTGGCCAGCATTCTGTCGGGCACGGCGGCGCCGACCTTCAGCCGCGTCGGCGAGATCCTCTCGATGCCGCCAAAGCCGCGCCCCGACAGCCGGATGGCGACCCCCTTCAGCCCACCGTCGCGCACCAGCAGGTTGGAGCCGAGCCCGAGGATCGTCACCGGCACATCGTCCGGCAGGCGCTGAAAGAACAGCTGCAGGTCGGCCTCGTCGGCCGGCTGGTAGAGGAGATCGACCGGTCCGCCGACGCGGAACCAGGTCAGGTCCGCCATCGGCACATTGTGCTGCAAGGCACCGCGGATGCCGGACGTATCGAAGGACGACAGGATGGACGTCACGCTGGCAGTTCCTCGTCACGCGCCGCCAACTGTTTCGGCAGCGCATAGGCCCATTGGGTGATGTTGCCGGCCCCGAGGAACACGACGTAGTCGCCGTCGCGCGCATCGGCGGCGACGAGTCCGGCGATCTGGTCGGGGCTCTCCAACGGCGTCACGTGCCGGTGGCCACGGGCGCGCAGACCGCCGACCAGCGCGTCGCGGCTGGCCCCGGCGATCGGCGCCTCGCCGGCCGGATAGACGTCGGCGACGATGACGGCATCGGCATCATTGAAGGCTTGGCAGAATTCCTCGAACAGCGAGGCGAGACGGGTATAGCGGTGCGGCTGGATCACGGCGGTGACGCGGCCGCCCTTGCCCTCGCCGATGACGGCGGCGCGCGCCGCGGCGAGCACGGCCATGATCTCGACCGGATGGTGGCCGTAGTCGTCGAAGATCTGCACGCCCTTCCACTCGCCGGTCGCAGTGAAGCGGCGCTTGACGCCGGTGAACGTCGCCAGCCCCTTGGCGATGGCTTCCGGTGCGATGCCGAGCTGGTCGGCGACCGCCACGGCGGCGCAGGCGTTCGACACGTTGTGGATGCCGGGCATGTTGACCACGAGGTCGGCGATCGTCTTCTCGGTGCCCGTCACCCGGTCGCGAATGGTGACGGAGAACCGCGACGCGCGGCCGAGCGCGGCGACGTCGAAGAAACGCACGTCCGCCTGCCGATTGGTGCCGTAAGTGACCACTCGCCGATCCTCGATCTTGCCGACGAGAGCCTGCACCTCCGGATGATCGAGGCACATCACCGCGAAGCCGTAGAACGGCACGTTCTCGACGAAATGGGCGAAAGCCTCCTTCACCTTGTCGAAGCTGCCGTAGTGGTCGAGATGTTCCGGATCGATATTGGTGACGACGGCGATGTCGGCCGGCAGCTTGACGAAGGAGCCGTCGGATTCGTCCGATTCGACCACCATCCAGTTGCCGGCGCCCAACCGCGCGTTGGTGCCGTAGGCGTTGATGATGCCGCCATTGATGACGGTCGGATCGAGCCCGCCGGCATCCAACAGCGCCGCCACCATCGACGTCGTGGTGGTCTTGCCGTGCGTGCCGCCGATGGCGATCGCCGACTTGAAGCGCATCAACTCGGCCAGCATCTCGGCCCGGCGCACGACAGGCAGAAGCCGCGTGCGCGCAGCGAGCAGCTCGGGATTGTCGCGCTTGATCGCCGAGGAGACGACGACGACACGGGCGTCGCCGAGGTTGGCCGCGTCGTGGCCGACGGTGACGGCGATGCCCTTCTCCCGCAGGCGCTGCACGTTGTAATTGTCGGCGACGTCGGATCCCTGCACCTTGAAGCCGAGCGTGTGCAGCACTTCGGCGATGCCGCTCATGCCGATGCCGCCGATCCCGACGAAGTGAACGGGTCCGATGGTCGAGGGCATCTTCATGGGGCAGAATCCTTGGATCAGCGCCGAACGCGGCGGGGCCGCTTAGTAGCAGGCTCCGACACCCCGGCACAAGTTGGCGCTAGCCCTGGCTAACATCATCGCGGCTCAGCGAGGTCGAGAACGGGTAATCTATTCAGTCAGACGCACCCGTGCCCCACTGAACCGAAGTCGCCGAATGGGCCGGGTTGCGCAGGTCCGGTCCGGCGGTCAAAATACGGCCCTAACCGCTAGGGAGACCTTTCCATGACTACCAATGCAATCTACGCCGATGCCGCAGCCAGAGCGTGGTTAATGTTGCCAGATGGCCAAGAAATCGAATACTGGACCCTCCAGGAAGCCATCATTGGTTGGCGGCACTTGCCAGAACATGAACGAGCGGCGGCGGCTATCAGATCTAATGGGAAACGTTTTTCTTCCAGTGAGATCGATCATATTCACAAGTCCGCGTAGGGTGGTCTGATTCCAACGATATTATCGTCGGCTCGTCTCTGTCACATCACCGGCCCATCGCCGCCCTCTCCACCACATCGGCCAGCCGCGCGACCGCGTCCGGCCGACCGGCCGCGCGGGCAGCGGCGGCGGCGGCAATGAGCACGCCGGGGGCGCGCATCAGCCGGGCGATCTCGGCCGCGAGCACCTCCGGGGTCAGCTCCTTCTGCGGGTGCGACCAGCCGCCACCGGCGGCTTCCAGCACGCGGGCATTCGCCGCCTGGTCCTGGTCGAGCGCGCCGGGCAATGGCACGAGGAGGCCGGGGCGACCGATAATGCAGAGTTCCGTCACCGTTGAGGCGCCGGCGCGGCCGATGACCAGATGGCTCGCCGCGATGCGCGCCGGCAGGTCGACGAAGAACGATGACAGCTCAGCGGCGACGCCGATCGCGTCATACGCCGCCTTGACGCGCGGCATGTCCTCGGGCCGCACCTGCTGGGTCAGCCTGAGGCGCGACCGCAAATCCGCATCCATCAGCGCGATCGCCGGCGGCACGGCATCGGAGAAATAGCGCGCGCCCTGGCTGCCGCCGGTAACGATCAGGTGGAACGCGCCCTCGGCCGTCGGCTCGGGATAGGCGATCGCCGAAGCCTCGATCACCATGTCCCTGACCGGATTGCCGGTCGTCGTCACCTTGGCCGCCAGCCCGGCCGGCATCCTCACTTCGGCGAAGCTCGTGGCAATGCGGGTGACCTTCCTGGCGAGCCGCGCGTTCGCCCGGCCCATCACCGCGTTCTGCTCGTGCAGCACCGTCGGCACGCCGGCGAAAACCGCGGCGATCAAGGGCGGTACCGTCGGATAGCCGCCGAAGCCGACGACGACGGCCGGCTTCAGCCGCCGGATCAGCGCCCATGACTGGACGAAGCCGCGGGCGAGCGCCAAGCCCGTCCGAGCAATCGCCAACGGCGAGCGGCCCTTCAACGTCGCGGATGCCACGATGTGGATGGCGCGGGCCGGGAAGCGGCGGCCGTATTTGTCGGCCCGCTCGTCGGTCGCCAGTTCCACCGCATAGCCGCGACGGATGAGCTCGGCAGCAAGCGATTCCGCCGGGAACAGGTGGCCGCCGGTGCCGCCGGCGGAAAGCAGGATGGTTTTGGGCATCGAAGGCAACCGCGTTGTCGGGCCGTCAGTCGGCATGCACGGCCGAGACCATGCGCGTCGCCTGCGGCCGGCGGCGGGTGAGCGCCAGCAGGCAGCCCATGCCGAAGGCGAGCGACAGCATCGACGAGCCGCCGTAGGATATGAACGGCAGCGTCATGCCCTTGGCCGGCATCAAATGCAAGTTCACCGCCATGTTGATGCCCGCCTGCACACCGAATTCGGTGGCCAGCCCGACGACCGACAGGCGGATGAACGGGTCCTCTTCCTTCAGCGCGAACCACAGCGCCCGGCCGACGACGAAGGCGAACAGCGTGACGAGCAGGATGCAGGCGATGATGCCGAATTCCTCGCCGAGCACCGCCATGACGAAGTCGGTGTGGCTATCGGGCAGGATCTTCTTCACCGTGCCCTCGCCGGGTCCGCGGCCGAACCAGGAACCGTTGGTAAAGGCGTCGATCGCCGTCTGCACCTGGAAATTGTCGCTGGCGAACCGAGCCGGCCCTTCGACCGGCGCGGCGAAGAAGCGATCGACGCGCGCGTGCACGTGCGGGAACACCACATAGGCGAGATAGCCGGCGCCGACGCCTGCCGCTCCGAGGCCGATGATCCACACCACCTGCAGACCGGCGACGAAGAAGATGGCGCCCCAGGACACCACGGTCAGGATCGTCTGGCCGACATCCGGCTCGGCCAAGAGCAGCGCGACCACGACGGCCAGCAGCAGCATGGCGAGGAGATTGCCCGGCACTTCCGGCCGCTTCATGCGCTCGGAGAACAGCCAGGAGGCGACGATGATGAAGGCCGGCTTCACCAGTTCCGACGGCTGGATGGAGAGCACCGCCAGCGTGATCCAGCGCCGCGACCCCTTCACCTCCTGACCGAAGAACAGGGTCGCGACCAGCAGGACGAGGCCGACCGCCAGCATCACCACGGCGGCGCGCCGGACGTCGCGCGGCCCCATGAACGAGCAGCCGACGAGAATGGCCGCAGCGGGGGTGACGAACAGCGCATGCCGCTTGATGAAGTAGAACGTACCAGCGCCGATGCGTTCGGCGACTGCCGGGCTCGCCGCAAACGACAGCACCAGGCCAAGCACGATCAGGATCAGGAACGCCGCGAGCAACGCCCGATCGACTGTCCACCACCACTGCGCGAAACTGGAGCGATCCATCCGGTCGATCATTGCATCCTCCTCAGCCTCGCGGCCGGCACAGGGTCCGCTTGCCCGCGTCTTCTGAACGGCAAGAAGGCGCGACGGTTAAGAACCCTAGAACAGCTTTGGTTACCAAAGGACCAAATGCCGTTCCGCTCTAGCCAACGCGCCGGTGAATGCCGGGAATGGCGGCGACCAACTCGCGGAAGCGGTCACCGCGCACTTCGAAGTTCTTGAACTGGTCATAGGAGGCGCAGGCGGGCGACAGCAGCACCACCGGCTCGGCCGTCGCCGAGGCGCCCGCCGCTTCGGTGGCACGTTCGAGCGCCGTCTCGATGGTGCCGCAGCGTTCGAACGGCACGCGGCCATCGAGCGTGGCGGCGAAGTCTTCCGTCGCCTGGCCGATCAGAAAGGCCCGGGCGATGCGCGGAAAGAGGCCGTCGAGCGAGGTGATGCCGCCGGCCTTCGGCTTGCCGCCGAGGATCCAATGGATGTCGGTGAAGGTGGCAAGCGCCTGGGCGGTGGAATCGGCGTTCGTCGCCTTGGAATCGTTGATGAAGATCACGCGTCCGAGCGTTCCGACCTGTTCCATCCGGTGCGCCAGGCCGGGAAAGCTCTTCAGCCCGGACACGATGGCCGCCCGGTCGAGCCCGAGCGCCGTGACCGCGGCGATCGCCGCAGCGGCGTTCTGGCCGTTGTGGGCGCCCCTGAGCGAGCCGATGCCGGCAAGGTCGGCTACGACCTCCGCGCCGGCGCAGATCTTGCCGTCGGCGTAAAAATAGCCCTCGGCAAGCGGTCCCTTGACTGAAATCCGCACCAGCTTGCCGCCGCGCAGCTGCAGCCGCTCGGCGATGCCGCGCGACACGTCGTCGTCGACGCCGACGACGGCGGTGCGGGACGCCGTTACCAGCCGCTCCTTGATGGCGGCGTAATTCGCCATCGTGCCGTGGCGGTCGAGATGGTCCGGCGACAGGTTCAACAGCACCCCGACCGTCGGATCAAGCGTCGGCGCCAGATCGATCTGGAACGACGAGCACTCGATCACATAGGTGCGATCCGGAGCCGGCGGATCGAGCGTGAGCACGGCGCGGCCGATGTTGCCGCCGAGTTGCACGTCGCGCCCGGCCGAGGTCAGCAGGTGCGCGATCAGCGCCGTCGTCGTCGACTTGCCATTTGTTCCTGTGATGGCCACCAGAGGCGTGGTCGGCGCGGTGGCGCGGATCTCCTCGGCCAGCAGTTCGATGTCGCCGACGACGGCAACACCCTTGGCAGAGGCGAGCTTGACCGACCAATGCGGCTCGGGATGGGTGAGCGGCACGCCGGGCGCAAGCACCAGCATGTCGATCTCGTCCCAGTCGATGCCGTGCAGGTCGACGACGTTGAGGCCCGTCTCGGCGGCCAGCGCCCGCGAGGCCTCGCTGTCATCATAGGCGAGGACGTCGGCGCCGCCCGCCGTGAGAGCTTGTGCGGTGGCCAGGCCGGAACCGCCGAGCCCGAAGACCGCAACCCGTTTGCCGCGTGCTGTGGTGACCGGAATCATGCGCGTCACCTCAGCTTCAGCGTGGAGAGGCCGATCAGCGCCAGGACGAAGGCAATGATCCAGAAGCGGATGACCACCTGTGGCTCCTTCCAGCCCAACTGCTCGAAATGATGGTGGATCGGCGCCATGCGGAACACGCGCTTGCCCGTCAGCTTGAACGAGGTGATCTGGATGATGACGGAGGCCGCTTCCAGCACGAACAGGCCGCCGACGATGGCGAGCACGATCTCGTGCTTGGTGGCGACCGCAACGGTGCCGAGCAGCCCGCCGAGGGCGAGGGATCCGGTATCGCCCATGAAGATTGCCGCCGGTGGCGCGTTGAACCAGAGGAAGCCGAGTCCGGCGCCGATCACCGCGCCGAGCACCACCGCCAGTTCCTGCGTGCCGCGCACGTAGTTGATGTCGAGATAGTGGGCGAAATTGATGTTGCCGGAGACATAGGCGATCAGACCGAAGGAGCCCGCCGCGATCATCACCGGCACGATGGCCAGCCCGTCGAGCCCATCGGTGAAGTTGACCGCATTGCCGGCGCCGACGATGACAAAGCCGCCGAACACGATGAAGAAATAGCCGAGCGGCAGCAGCACTCCCTTGAAGAACGGAAAGGCGACGCCCGTCGCGCTGGAATCGCGCCCGAGCGCGGTGATCGCCCAGACCGCCGCCGCGGCGATGACCGCTTCGAGAATGAGCCGCTGGCGCTCGGAAAAGCCGCGATGCGACTGTTTCGTCACTTTGAGGAAGTCGTCGTAGAAGCCGATGGCGCCGAAGCCGACCGTGACCAGAATGACGATCCAGACATAGGCATTGAGGAGATTGGCCCACAGCAGCGTCGAGACGATCACCCCGGCCAGGATCATCAGCCCGCCCATGGTCGGCGTGCCGCGTTTGGTGAGGAGATGCGAGGCCGGCCCATCGGCGCGGATCGGCTGGCCCTTGCCCTGCTTCACTCGCAGCGTATTGATCATCGCCGGTCCGAACAGCAGAACGAACGCCAGCCCGGTCAGGATCGCCCCGCCAGTGCGAAAGGTGGTGTAGCGGAACAGGTTGAAAATGATCAGCTTGTCGCTCAGATCGCCTAATAGAAACAGCATTGGCCGAAACCCTCAAACGTCCATGTCTTCGACCGATTCCTCGATCGAGGGAAACTGCATCCGCAGCGCGTCGACGAGTTGCCCCATGCGGCTGCCGTTCGAGCCCTTGACCATCACCACGTCGCCGGGCGCCAAGGCCAGCAGCAGCACGGGCTTCAATTCCTTGGCGGTCTCGGCATGCGCTCCGCGCACCTCCATCGGGATCGCATGCCACAGCGAGCGCATCAGCGGCCCGGCGCAATAGAGGCGATCGACGCCGACGCGCATCAGCCGCTCCGCCAGTTCGGCATGCAGCCGCGGGCCGGCGTCGCCAAGTTCCAGCATGTCGCCGAGGACCGCGATGCGCCGCCCGCGCAAGCCTACCGGCGACTGGCCGAGCAGGTCGATCGCCGCACGCATCGAGGCTGGATTGGCATTGTAGCTCTCATCGATCAACGTGAAGCTGCCGTGACCGATTTGCAGCACGTGTTGCGCGCCGCGCCCCTGCGGCGCCACCAACTCGGCCAGCGCCAGCGCGGCGAGCGCCAGATCGGCGCCGAGCAGCGACGCCGTGGTCAGCACCGCGAGCGAATTGATCGCCACGTGCTTGCCGGGCGCCCCGACCTTCCAGATGACCGGCGCACCGAGGATATAGCCGCGGATCACCGAACCGTCGGCCCGCGGCACCAGGGTCTCCACATGCGAGGCGAGCCCCGGCCGTTCGCCGAAGAGGTAGATGTGCTCGACGCCGGCGCGCCGCGCCTCGGTTTCCAACAGCCCGGCTTCGGCGATGTCGCCGTTGACGACCGCCGCGCCGCCCGGCTCGACGCCTGAGAAGATCTCGCTCTTGGCACGGGCGATTTCGACGACCGATTCGAAGTATTCGAGATGCACCGGCGCCACCGTGGTGACGATCGCCACATGCGGGCGCACCAGTTTGACCAGCGGCGTGATCTCGCCCGGATGGTTCATGCCGATCTCGAACACCGCATAGTCGGTATCGGCCGGCAGCCGGGCAAGCGTCAGCGGCACGCCCCAGTGATTGTTGAACGAGGCCGGCGAGGCATGCACCGAGCCCTGCTTGCCCAGCACGATGCGCAAGGCCTCCTTGGTCGAGGTCTTGCCGACCGACCCCGTCACCGCCGCGACCCGGGCTCGCGTCCGGGCGCGCGCCGCCGCCCCCAGCCGCCCGAGCGCCCGCAGCACGTCATCGACCACCACGTAGCGGCCGTCGGCGGCAAGCTCGGGGAGTTTCTCCTCCGCCACGACGGCAAAGCCGGCACCGCGATCGAGTGCCGCCCTGACGAATGCGTGGCCGTCATGCGTATCGCCCTTGATGGCGAAGAAGGCTTCGCCCGGCAGAACGGTTCGGCTGTCGATGGAAATGCCGGTGATCCCGGCTGTGGCCGCACCGACGACGCGCCCACCGGTCGCGGCAATCAGCGCATTGAGCGTCCACAGCGGTTGAGAGGTCATTGCTTCAAGTCCCGCAGCGCCGCATCGGCGGCTTCATGGTCGGAAAACGGCAGTACGCGATCCCCCACGATCTGGCCGGTTTCATGGCCCTTGCCGGCGATCATGAGAATATCGCCTCGTCTCAGCATTTGGACGCCGGCGCGAATCGCCTCGCCGCGGTCGCCGATCTCGATGGCACCGGGCGCGGCGATCAGGATCTGGCGGCGGATCTCGGCCGGGTCTTCGCTGCGCGGGTTGTCGTCGGTGACGATGGCGACGTCGGCGGTCCTCACCGCGATCTCGCCCATCACCGGCCGCTTGCCCGGATCGCGATCGCCGCCGCAGCCGAAGACGACCACGAGCCGGCCTGTCGTATAGGGTCGCAGCGCCGCGATCGCCTTTTCGAGCGCATCGGGCTTATGCGAATAGTCGACGAACACCGGGGCGCCTGCCGGCGTCGTGCCGACGAGTTCGAGGCGGCCCGGCGCGCCCTTCAGCGCCTCGATGGCATAGAGCGCCTTGTCGCGCTCGATGCCGGTGGCGAGCGCCAGCCCCGCCGCGACGAGCGCATTCGACACCTGGAACGTGCCGAGCAACGGCAGTTTGAGGGTGTGCCGCTTGCCGAAGGCCTCGACGACGATCACCTGGGCGAACCCCTCCGGCCGGGTAGAGACCAGCCGCAGCGTCGCGCCCTCGACACCGACCGTCAGCACGTCGAGCCCGACGGCTTTCGCCCGTTCCGCCGCTTGGCGGCCGTAGGGCGTATCGACGTCGACGACGGCGGACTTTCCCGGCCCGAGCAGCGCCTCGAACAGCCGCATCTTGGCGTCGAAATACGCCTCGACATCAGGGTGATAGTCGAGGTGGTCGCGCGACAGGTTGGTGAAGGCTCCGGCGGCCAATTCGATGCCATCAAGCCGGTGCTGGTCGAGCCCGTGCGAGGAGGCTTCCATCGCCACGTGGGTGATGCCTTCACGCGCCAGCTTGGCAAAGCTCTTGGCCAGTTCGACCGGATCGGGCGTCGTCAGCGAGCCGTAGGTCTCGTACTCGGGCGTGACGATGCCGATGGTGCCGACCGAAGCGGCACGATGCCCCGCCGCCTGCCAGATCTGCCGGAGAAAGGCCGCGATCGAGGTCTTGCCCGAAGTGCCGGTGACGGCGGCGACGGTCTTGGGGAACGGCTGATTGAGGCGGGCGCTGGCGAGCGCCAGAAAGTGGCGTGGCTCGTCGACGCGGATGACCGGGATTGCGACATCGGCCAATACCGCGTTGTGTCCGCTGACGACGACCGCGGCCCCCTTGGCGACCGCATCGGCGACATAACGGGCGCCATCGGCCTTGGTGCCGGCGAGCGCGACGAAGATCTCGCCGGCGGCGACGCGGCGGCTGTCGGCGGAAATGCCGGCAATCGGCATCGTCCCGACGGCATCCGCAATCGCGCTCGTCCCAAGCCCCGTCACCACATCCTTCAACAGCATCGATCGATCCACTTCGAGAGTTCCAACCGCTTGAACCTTGGCGACGCACCACCGGAGACACCCCCCGGCGCGGCCGATACAGCGGCCTCGACTGAACGCACCCAACGCCGACCTCGGCGCCCCCCAGTCGACTTGGGACCGCCATAGGCGCCGATCGGACGCCGCCGTCAATTGGATGCGGCGGTGATCGGCGGCGTATCGAACTTCGGCATCACGCCGAGCATCGGCGCAATGCGGCGGATGATGTTGCCGACCGTCGGCGCGGCGTTGAGGCCGGCGACGGCGGAGCTGCCATCCTTCTCGGGTTTCGGCTCATCGAGCACCACCAGCACCAGATACTGCGGGTCTTCCATCGGGAAGGCGGCAAGGAAGGAGTTGCGCCGCTTGTCGTGCTCATAGCGACCGGCCGCGACCTTTTCCGCCGTACCGGTCTTGCCGCCGACGCGGTAGCCCTCGACCTCGGCACGCGTGCCCGATCCGGGCGGCAGGCAGTTGAGGCGGAAGAGATAGCGCAGCTTGTCGCTGGTCTCCGGCCGGATGACCCTGACGGCGGTCGCCATCGCCTCCTCGCGACTGCGCGGAAAGAAGGTCGGGTTCATCAGCATGCCGCCGTTGATCATCGCCGCCCCGGCGATCGCGGTATGCATCGGCGTGACCGAAATGCCGTGGCCGAACGCCATGGTGGCGGTCGAGATCTCGGACAGCCGCTTCGGGAACATCGGAACCGCCTCTTCCGGCAGTTCGGTATCGAGCTTCTTGAAGAAGCCGATCTTCTCGAAGAAAGCGTGCTGGGTCTCCTCGCCGGCCTTCAAGGCCATGCGCGCCGAGCCGGTGTTGGAGGAATAGATGAAGATCTCCGGCACCGTGAGCGGCCGGCCCTTGCCGTGGAACTCGGAAATGTGCTGGTGGCCGATCTGCAGACCGCCGCGCGTCTCGAATATGTCGGAGAGCGAGACCTTGCCGGAATCGAGCGCCATCGCCGAATTGAAGGTCTTGAACACCGACCCCATCTCGAACACGCCGGCCGTGTCGCGGTTCATGTTCTCCTTGTCAAGCGCCTCCTTGGGCTGCGCCGGATCGAAATCCGGCAACGACACCATCGCCAGCACCTCGCCCGTGTGCACGTCGAGCACGATGCCCATGCCGGCGACGGCGCGATAGCGCTTCTTCGCCTCGTTGACCTCGTCGCGCACCACATGCTGCACGCGCAGGTCGATGGAAAGGCGCTGCGGCAGCAGCCCGTCCGGCGGCAACACGCCGATCTTGTTCATCTCGGTCAGCGACAGCTTGTCGTCGAGATACTTCTCGATGCCGGAGATGCCCTGGTTGTCGACATTGACCAGGCCGATGATGTGGCTGGTGAGGTTCGCCACCGGATAGAGCCGCTTGTTCTCGTCGATGAAGCCGACGCCAGGGAGCCCGAGCCGATAGATGCGCGCCCGCTGCATCGGCGTGATCTCGCGCTTCAGCCAGACGAAGCCGGCCTTGGTCGACAGTCGCTGGCGGATCTGCGGATCGCGCATGTCGGGCAGCACGGTCGCCAGCGCGTCGATCGTCTCCGAGACGCCGAGCACGTGCTTCGGCTCGGCGAACAGCGACGACGTCTTGATGTCGGTGGCAAGCACTTCGCCGTTGCGATCGAGGATGTCGGGGCGTTGCGCCGAGACCTCGGTGCGCGCCATGTCGAGCGCGGCGATATGGTCGTCGGCGTCGAGCCCGAGTTTGACCAGCTTCAGGATGATGAGGCCGTAGACGGCGGCAAACGCCAGCCCGGTCAGGAACACCCGCGGTCCGGAGAGGCGGACGCGATGCACCGGGCGGCCCAATTGCGGTGCGGCAACTGCTGGATCGGATCGACGGAACCACAGCCTCATCGTCTCTCCTCACCGCGCCAAGGCATTGATCGGATCGTTCGGGCGGGGCTCGACCCCCTTGGCTGCCACCAGCGCGTCGAGCTTGTCGGTCGCTTTCTTCACCTGCTCGTTCGCCCCCTTCTTCGGGATCGAACCAGTCAGATCGCCGGCCTTGCCGATGGCGAGCATGCGCGACGGCTTCGCCGGATCGACCGTGCCGTCGTCCGGCTTCGAGGCGGCCGGGCGCATCGGGATCTCGTCGATACTCGCCACCTGTCCGGGCTCGAGCCGGTCGAGCTCGAGATAGTTGTGGTACTTCTCCACCAGGTCCTGCAGGCGTTTCGGCTGATTGAGCAGGCTCCATTCGGCCTTCAATCCGGCAATCGCCTCGCGCGTATCGGAAATCTTGTGCTGCAGCTTGGCGATGCGGCCCGCCGCCCGCTCGCTGTCGTATTTCATCAGGTAGACGACGCCGGCTCCCAGCAGCATCAGGCCGATCAGCACGACATTGAACGTCTTCAGCATGCGGCACCTGTCGGCTTCGGCAGCACAGCGACGGCGGGCACGCCAAGTTCGGCAAGATCGATCGGCCGCGCCGCTGCCGCCGTCCTGATCCCGGCCCGGAGCTTGGCCGAGCGCGCCCGCGGATTGCCCGCGACTTCGGCTTCGCCCGCGATGACTGCGGCTTTTTCGATCAGCCGGAAGGTCGGATCCGGCACCCGCGTCTCCGGCGCATGGCGCGAACCGCCGGCCGTCTCGCGGCTGCGATCGGCGAAGAACCGCTTGACGATGCGGTCTTCCAGCGAATGGAAGCTGACGATCACCAGCCGCCCGCCGGGCTTCAGCACCTGTTCGGCTGCGGCAAGCGCAGAAGCCAGTTCATCGAGCTCGCCGTTGACGAAGATCCTGAGCGCCTGGAAGGCACGCGTCGCCGGATGGATGTCGTCGTGGCGGCGCTTGCCCCAGCCGACGACGCGTTCGGCCAGGCCCGCCAACTGCCGGGTGCGGATGAACGGCTCGGCGTCGCGATCGGCGACGATGGCGCGGGCAAGCGCGTTCGAGCGCTTTTCCTCCCCCAGCACCCAGAAGATGCGGGCCAGATCGCGCTCGTCGAGCCGGTTGACGACGTCCGCGGCGCTCGGCCCATCTTGTCCCATGCGCATGTCGAGGGGCCCGTCGTTGCGGAAGGAGAAGCCGCGCTCCGCCTGATCGAGCTGCATCGACGACACGCCGATATCGAGCACCACGCCGTCGACAGCGGCGATGCCGAGATCGGCGAGATGCTGGTCGAGCGCGCCGAAGCGGCCGTTGACGAGCCGCAATCGTCCGCCGGTCGCCTGCACCAGGGCCTCGCCGGCAGCGATCGCCGTCTCGTCGCGGTCGATGGCGACGACCTCGGCGCCGGCAGCCAGGATCGCGCTTGTATAGCCGCCGGCCCCGAAGGTGCCGTCGACGATGGTCTCGCCGGCTTGCGGCCCAAGCGCGGCCAGCACTTCGGCGAGCATCACCGGCAGGTGACGGCCTGCGGGCTCGCGTGCGGCGATGTCGGGGCCAGGCGTCTCACGGTCAGGCGTCATGGCGCTCCTCCGTCCGAGACCCCCGGCCGCGCCGGTCCGCCCTGCCGCACGAGTCGTGCCGCAGTCTGCCGTGCCTCCGCTTCGAAGGCCCGGAACCGCTCCGGCTCCCAAATCTGAAAGGTGGTTCCCAAGCCGACGAAGACGATCTCCTCGCCGATAGCCGTCGCCTGCCTGAGCCAGTCCGGCACGACGATGCGGCCCTCCGCATCCAGGCTCAGCGTATCGCCGGCTCCGAGCAGCGCAGTCGACAGCGCATGGTGCTCGGGCGAAAAGCGGTCGAAGCGCGCAAGCAGGGTGTCGATCTCGGCGATCAACGCATTGCCGCCGGCCTCCACTGCGTTTGAGACGGGCGAGCATACGACGAACAGCCCATCGAAACCGTCGCGCGCCAACACCGCCCTGAATGGCGCTGGAATGGACACCCGTCCCTTGGCATCGATGCGCTTGGCGTGTCGGCCGAGAAAGCGGTCCATCACTCCCTTTCCAGCCATGCTGCGGGCCGATCGAGCCATTTGCCCGGCCCCGTCCCGCGCGACTTCCACGCCCCGAGCCCGGCGACCAGGCTCCCGTTCCCGCAAGGATCCGGCGCGCAAACGCCGACCCCGGCATCCCGCACCGGGAGAGACGGCACCATCGGTCCGCCGCACCGGCTGGCGGGCAGCCGCAGCGTTCGAACGATGTGCCGACCGAACCACGATTGGGATGAATTGGGATATCATGGGCTGATATGGGCGTCAATGGATCGAGGCATGCCGGTCCCCGGCGCGCTGCAACGATTAAGCATCCGGTAGTGTTAAATTGGTCTTTACGAACCGTCCCGAAGCGGCCGAACCGACCGCTGCTCGCCATCAGCGCAATGCTGTCATACGGAAACACATGACGGCATCGCGATCTAAACTTCTGATGGCGCAGCGAATCATCTCGTCGATGCCGCGTCATGGACGGTCCGACCGAGAACTTCTTGTTCGTGCTACCAAGGGAAAAACGTCAGTCGGCCTGTAAGCCGGGTTCTGTACGGTGGGGTTACCCCCACGTGGCGGCCATTCATCTGGGACGCCCGTTGCCGGACGCCTCGCGCAACCAACCCGGGCGACTGGTCTGGAAAAGACTGGGGTTGCCCCCACGCCGCCCCTATTCGGTTTTGCTCCCGGTGGGGTTTGCCATGCCGGCACCGTTGCCGGCGCCGCGGTGGGCTCTTACCCCACCTTTTCACCCTTACCGCATCGACGCCCCCGCCGGAGGCTCGCATCCCCTGGCGCTGATGGGACGAACCGGCGCGGCGGTTCGATCTCTGTGGCACTTTCCCTGAGGTCGCCCTCGCCGGGCGTTACCCGGCACCGTCTTTCCATGGAGCCCGGACTTTCCTCCCCCGCGTGACGCGGGAGCGGCCGCCCGGCCGACTGACGCGCTCCTCATTTCGCATACCGGGTCACAGGTCAAGCACTTCACGTCGTCGTCATGGCCGCCCACACCCGGGAATTGGCCTCCGACCGGCCCGCATCGGGGAAAAACCCAAGGAAAATGAACCCTCTAGACCTAAGTAGTAATCGCAAATACTGGCGCACACATACAAATTATCGAATTGTTAACATTGCATGGACATGGTTTTTTTTGGAATTTGTCAATGACATCGGAGCCATTGCGATGCTGTCCAAGCTGTTCAGCAGCATTTCGTTCAAGCTGATCATCATCATTGCGATGTCGGTTATCGCCATGACTTCCGGCACGTACTTTGCCAATCACGTCATGCGCGAGGAACTGCTGAACCAGAAGCAGTCGGAACTCCGGCATCTGATCGAGGGCTCGGTCACGCTCATCGGGCGCTTCGTCGATCTCGCCAAGCAAGGCGAGATGTCCGAAGCCGACGCCAAGAAGGCAGCGTTGGCGGCTTTGCGCGGCTTCCGCTACGACGACGGCAACTACATCTTCGTCTATGAGCCGAGCGGCATCAACCTGCTGACTGCGTCACGCCCCGAACTCGAGGGCAAATCGCTGATCGACATGAAGGACGCCGATGGGAACTACATCATCCGCAGCCTCCTCGCCAAGGCCTCCGCCGGCGGCGGCAGTCTCGACTATCTCTGGGTCAAGCCGGGCGATAGCGTGCCGACGCTGAAGATGTCCTATGCCGCCTCGGTCCCGGGTTGGAACTGGATGGTAGGCACCGGTTTCCACGTTGCCGACGTCGAATTGATCGTACGCGAGCACACCAGCACACTGGTGGCCATGGCGGGCGGCGCCCTGCTGCTGCTGGTGCTGACGGGAGCGATCGTCTACCGCTCCATCGCCAAGCCGCTCGCCCGTTTGACCAGCGCCATGGAGCGGTTGCGCGGCGGCGAACTCGACATAGACATCCCCGGAGCCAGGCGATCCGACGAGATCGGCCTCATCGCTCGCGCCGTCGATGCCGCCCGCCAGGATCAGCGCCACCGCGCCGAGGAGGAGATGCGTGCCGAAGCCACGCGCCAGGTGGCCGACAAGGAAAGCCGACGCCAGGCGCTGCTTGCCGTGACGCGCGAGTTCGAAGGCTCGGTCAAGGTTTCGGCCAACGGCATTGAGCGCAATGCGGTCGGCTTTCTCGCCACGTCCGACAAGCTCATCACCATGGCGGCCGAAACCAAGACGCGGGTCGAGGCCAATGCCCACGAAAGCGCGGCCGCGCGCGATTCGGTCGAAACCGTTGCCGGCGCCGCCGAGGAATTGTCGTCGTCGATCCACGCCATCGTCAGCCAGGTGACCAATGCGGCCGACCTGACCCGTCAGGCCGTCACCGAGATGGCCAACGCCACCGACGTCATCCGCTCGCTCGAAAAGGCCTCGGCCGAGATCGGCCATGTGGTCGCGCTCATCCAGGCCATTGCCGATCAGACCAACCTCCTGGCGCTCAATGCCACCATCGAGGCGGCGCGCGCCGGCGAGGCAGGGCGCGGCTTTGCCATCGTCGCTTCCGAAGTGAAGTCGCTCGCCAGCCAGACCTCGACCGCCACCGACGAGATCTCCCGTCGTATCGAACTGATCCAGGCGACCACCAAGCGCGCCGCGGATGCAACGCTGTCGGTCGGCAAGTCGATCGGCACCGTCAGCGAAATTTCCGAGGCGATCTCCGGCACGCTGTCGGAACAGAATACCGCGGTCGCCGAAATCACCCGTGCCATCAGTTCGACGGCGGCCGCGACCGATGCGCTCGCCGCCAACATGGCGAAACTCATGGAATTCTCCGGCGATACGGATGCCGTCGCGCACGCGGTGGCCAGCGCCGCCCGCGACCTCAAGACCGAATCGAACGAGATGAACACCCAGATCGACCGCTTCGTCGGTGGACTCAAAGCCGGCTGATCCGGCCTCCGGCTCCGCACGCACCCGCCGCCGCGCTTCTTCATTGACGCGCCTGCCCCGTCTTCTGCTAACACTCGCCCAGAGCATCAGCCGATCGGATCGACTCATCCGATCGGCCGATTGCGGAGCGTCGATTGCACGAGCGTGGTCCATCGTTCGGTTCGCATCGATCTGGACGGGACACGCTCCGGGCCGGCCCGCGCCCGAGCGACTGCGAGGGCGGCCATGCCATGACGCTGTGGAGCGAGATCCGATCCTTCCTCTCCGAGACCAGCCAGGCCTTGGGGATCACCTCCTGCATCGAGCGCGCATTCGACCGGCTCGGCCGCATCGGCCGCGAGCCGAACGATGTCACCTTCACCGTCGCCCTGATCGCGCTCTCCGCCAAGATGGCCAAGGCCGACGGCATCGTCACGGATGACGAGATCGGCGCCTTCCGCCGCGTCATCGACGTGCCGCCGGAGGAGGAGCGCAACGTCGCCCGGCTGTTCGATCTCGCCAAGGCGGACATCGCCGGCTTCGAGACCTATGCCGGCCGCATCGCCAGGATCGTCGAGGGCGACGCGGCCTTCCTGGCGAGCGTCCTCGACGGATTGTTCCACATCGCCGCCGCCGACGGCTACATCCACGAGGCCGAACTGGCGTTTCTGCAGCGTGTCGCCACGATTTTCGGCATCGTCGGCTCCGGTTTCGAACGAATTCTGTCGCGCCATGTCCGGCGCCGGCGCTCCGATCCCTACGCCATTCTCGGCATCGACAGCGATGCGGAAGACGACGAAATCCGCAAGCACTGGAAGGAGTTAGTCCGCCGGACCCACCCCGACGCGCACCGCTCCAACGCCCGCTCCCAGGCCGAATTGGATGAAATGTCGGATCGCTTGGCAGCGATCAATTCAGCATGGGACGAAATCCGAGCGGAACGGGGGCTACACTAAGTCTGAATTTTTGATTAAAAGGGAGCCCATGATAGCGGCTCCTGCTAACCTTTCTGACCAGGACGGCGCTTCCCCCTCGGTGGCGGACAGCGCGTTGGTCGATGCCGTCCGCCCGTCGCCCAATTATGGTAAACGCCGCGGCTCGCATGCCGGCGTCAGGCCGTCGCTCGTTGTCCTGCATTACACCGGCATGCCGGCCGGTCGCGGGTTGAGCGCAGCCGAACGTGCCATCCGCTGGCTGACGGATCCGCGCTCTGAAGTCTCCTCGCACTATGTCGTCGACGAGGACGGCGGCATCGTGCAACTGGTGCCGGAGGGGCAGCGCGCCTGGCATGCCGGTCTCGGCGCATGGCGAGGCGAGCCCGACATCAATTCCGCCTCCATCGGCATCGAGATCGTCAATCCCGGCCACTTCTGGAACATGTCGGCTGCCCCGGATCTGAAGTCCGGCGAGGCCGTCGAGGTGCATCCCGGCTACCAGCCGTTCCCGGACGTGCAGATCGCGGCAGTTGCCCGCCTCGTCGCCGACATCGTGGCGCGGAATGGCATGGCGCCGGAAAGCGTTCTCGCCCATTCAGACATCGCGCCCGCCCGCAAGTCCGATCCCGGCGAGAAGTTCCCCTGGGCACGGCTCGCCGATCAAGGCCTGGGGCTGTGGATCGAACCGGCGCCGATCGAAGGCGACGCGGGCCTGCAGCCCGGCACCGAGGGCCAGCCGATTTCCGCGCTGCAGTCGATGCTGGCGCTGTTCGGCTTCGACCTTGCCGTCACCGGCGTCTACGATGCCGCGACCGAAGCGGTGGTAACGGCATTCCAGCGCCACTGGCGGCCGGAAAAGGTCGACGGCCGCGCCGATCGCTCGACGACGGCGACGCTCGTCCGGCTGCTGCGCGCCGCCGAAGACGCCAGACGGAGGCTCGCATCATGACGCGGACCCCGCCCCTGGCCCTGCCTCTCTCCTACTCCCGCAGCTCGCGTCTGGCCGCCCTGGCCGCCACGCTCGCGGCCCTCAGCGCCTCCGGTGCGTCGGCTGAAGTTGTGGTGAACAAGGGCAAATCCGATCGCGCCATCGTCGTCTCGGCGCTGGAATGGCAGCCGAGCGCCGTCTCGGTCGAATGGCTCGCCTCGGCGCCGGCGCATCGGGCCACCCCGGCCGAACGCCGCATCGACCCGGAGGTCGTGGCGCACACGCCGCAGGATCCGCTGCACGCCGCCTTCGGCCTGTTCGAGGACGGCACCCCGGTGTCGCTCGCCAATTCGCGCGGTTTCGTGCTGCGCACCGCCTCGCTCGATCCGGAAACCGGGTTGCTGCCGTCCGCGCCCGTCTCGGCTCAGGCGGCACCTGCCGCGAACGCGACGCTTCCCGGCCGCTCCGGTCCCCTGCCGCCGGCGCCGGGACGCGGCCAGCAGCCGCAGCCGATCGCCGCCCTCCCCTTGCCGCCGCGAAAGCCGCCGCTGCCGGCTCCCGTCAGGGTCGCATCGCTGACGACCGGCGACCTGCCCTCGATCCAGACCAAACCATCGGCGATCGAGGCCGCGCCCATTCTCGGCGAGCCGCGCAAGATGCCGAATGGCGCCCAGCCCTATCTCGACCTTTTCCGGCGCGAGGCGCGGACGCACAACATCCCGCTGTGGCTGGCGCTCGGCGTCGCCTGGGTGGAGAGCAAGTTCGAACCGAAGCTGCGCGGCACGCATACGGTTGTCGGCATGATGCAGGTGATGCCCCAGACCGCGCGCGAAATGGGCTATCGTGGTACGGTCAATCAGCTTTTCGACCCGGAGACCAATATCGTCTGGGGCATGCATGAATTGTCGAAAGACTATCAACTCGCCCGTGGCGACATCTGTCTGACGATCGCGAAATACAAGGGTGGCTTCCGCACCAATCACATCAATCGCGGTGCGGCCAATTATTGCTCCCAGGTCAAACGCGTAACCGGCATGCCTTGATTGTGGCGAGATCGCCGGCCATTACCTTGAAAATTCCACATTCGCTCCCCGAAGCCGCACGATTCGCTCGCCATCCTCGCTGAAGCTGGGAGGCCCTGCCTTCCATCCGTCACATGCGAGGAGGGACAGGGCTCATGATCCCGCACGCCAAGGCCGGGCTGCTGATCGCCGTCGCCTTGGCCGGCGCCATACCGCCGGCTTACGTTCTGGTCCAGGGCTGGAACAGCCTATGGGTGAAGCAGGATTTTGCCGCCGCGGTACTGCCGGCCAAGCCGTCGCAACCGCCCGGCGTGACCAACGCCGCCCCGTCTGCAGCCGAGCGGTTGGCGGCGGGATTCGACGCCGTCGCACGTGGGACCGACGCGCCAGCCGCCCAGTCCGGGCTCGACCGCTATGCCGAGACGCCGCTCGTCCCACCGCCGGCTGCCGCCGTTACGGTGGTCTCGACCCATCCATCCCGACCCTCCCAGCCCGCACTTGCGACCGCGCCGGCGTTGGCCAAGCCGCTGTTGCCGCCGGTCCCGCCCGCCCCGATGCAGCTCGCTGCCGTCGATCCGTCGCTGGCGCTGGCGTCGGTCGAAGCGCCCGCCGACCCGGCTGAGCAGGCCATCGTCCCGCAGGCGCCGGAAGAGACCGCCGCGCTGCAGCCGCAGGCCGCATCGTTGCCGCCGCCACCGGCTCCGCGCGTGCTGCCGGTGGCGATGCCGGACGCCTATCGCAAGCTGATCGAAGACGAAGCGACGGCCGATCACCTGCCGGTCAAGCTGGCGCTCGCCGTCGTTGCCGTCGAAAGCGACTTCAAGGCTGACAAGCACGGCGACGACGGCAAGCTCGGGCTGTTCCAGCTGCGCTATCCGATCGCCAAGGCGCTCGGCTACAAGGGAACGTCCGCCGAACTGCTGGATCCGGCCACCAACGTCAAATGGGGCATGAAGTATCTGGCCGGCGCCTATACCCGCGCCGGCGGCGATACCTGCAAGACGGCGATGAAGTTCATCGGCGGCCACTACCAGGACGAGTTCAAGCCGATCCACGCCGCCTATTGCCAGAAGCTCGAGGATCGCATGGCGGCGCTGCAGTGAGTCGCCGGCGGTCCGGACGGGCGTCGCGTCACTTGTGACCCTGCACCGCGCGCGGCTGATAGGGCTCTTCCAGCTCCCTCTGGGTCGCCACGTCGAGCGCGACGTCAAGCGCTGCAACCGCGTCGTCGAGATGGGCGAGCTTGGTCGCCCCGACGATCGGCGCGGTGACGCCGGGCTTCGACATCACCCAGGCGAGCGCCAGCACGGACGGCTTCAGGCCGAGCCGCGCCGCCACCTCGTCGAGCCGCGCCTTGACGCGATAGTCCTGCAGCGAGCCGAAATAGCCCTGCGCCAATTGGTCCTCCGCCCCCCGCCGCGACGGTTCGCCCTGCGGCGGCCGGTTTCCCGCCAGAAAGCCGCGCGCCAACGGCGACCAGGGGATCACGGCGATGCTCTCCTCCTGGCAGAAGGGGATCATCTCGCGTTCCTCCTCGCGATAGGCGAGATTGTAGAAATCCTGCATGGAGACGAACTCCGCCCAGCCGTTGGCGCGCGAGGTCAGCACCATGCGCACGAATTGCCGCGCCCACATCGACGATGCCCCGAGGTAGAGCGCCTTGCCGGCCTTGACGACGTCGTTGAGCGCCTCGAGCGTCTCTTCGATCGGCGTCGAATAGTCGAAGCGGTGGATCTGATACAGATCGACATAGTCGGTGCCGAGCCGCTTCAGGCTGGCATCGATCGCCTCGAAGATGTGCTTGCGCGATAGTCCGCGCTGGTTCGGTCCCTCGCCCATGGCATTGTAGACCTTGGTGGCGATGACCACGTCGGTGCGGCGGGCGTAGTCCTTCAGCGCCCGGCCGACGATCGTTTCGCTCGCCCCGAGCGAATAGACATTGGCCGTATCGAAGAAATTGATGCCCAGATCGAGCGCCCGCTTCAGGAACGGCCGGCTGTCCGCCTCGTCCTTCACCCAGGACCAGTTGCGCCAGCTCGGATCGCCGTAGGACATGCAGCCGAGGCAGATGCGCGACACTTCGAGGCCGGTGCGGCCGAGTTTGACGTAGTCCATATGTCTCTCTCTCCCGCCAACGGACTGATCGGTCCGGATCCGGCACGGTTTCCGAAGCTCACACGATCCGCGATGCGACGAGCCATCGGCAGGGCGCTCCGGCCGCAGACGAGTTTCGGCCATGGACGAACGGCTTGGCAAGAGCAGACCAGCTGCGCTGTACGATGCCCGGCGGAGCCGCCGACGCGGAGCAGCACCGGCGAGCGAGTTCCCGAGGGCTGGGCCGCAGTGGCGAGGCAGCCCGCATCCCGCCCGCAAGCCCGCGCGAATGGTCGCATCGGACCATATCGCAAGTTGCCAATTCGCCCCGAAAAGCTAAGCTGGCATGCCGCATGGCCAAGAACCGGATCCCCTGACAGCTGAGCAGCATTGTGGCCGATCCCATGCCTCGCGGCATCGGCGACCACGTGCCGGCGCACGGAACCGGACCGGGCCACCTGGCGGCGCCGGCCGGATCGCTTTGGGGGGAACCGCACATGCCGAAATCCATCGTCTTTTGTGCCGACGGCACGTGGAACGGACCCGGACAGGTCGAGGGCCACGAGGTGCTCGGCAATGCCACCAATGTCTTCAAGCTCTTCGTCAATCTGGACGGCGCGCTGTCACAGGCCGATCTGGCGCTGGCCGACGAGCAGGAGAAGGCGGCCCCCGACGGCAGCCAGATCGCCAAATACATCCACGGCGTCGGCGACAGCGGCAATACGCTCGTCCGGCTGCTCGGAGGTGCCGTCGGTGCCGGAATCCTCACCCGGATCCTGCGCGGCTACACCTTCATTTCGCGCAACTACCAGCCTGGGGACCGCATCTATATCGCCGGTTTCAGCCGCGGCGCCTACACCGCGCGAGCGCTCGCCGGCATGATCGCCGGGGCCGGCGTGATGGACGCGACCAAGGCCGATCTCACCGACAAGTCAAACGCCTACCGTCTCGCCGCGGCGGTTTGGTACAAGTATAGGAAGAAGACGGCGCCGAGAAAGGGTCTCCTCGAACGGCTCAACAGCGTCATCGACGAATTGCCGGGGTTCTTTTCCAACACCAAACCGCCGCCGATGCTCGCCGACGTGCCGATCGAGGCGGTTGCCGTCTGGGACACCGTCGGATCGCTCGGCATCCCGGTCTATATGGGCGAGAATTTTCCGCTCGACCTGTTCCAGTTTGCCGATACCAAGCTGAGCCCGAAGGTCAATCACGGCGTCCATTTCGTCGCTGTCGACGAGCAGCGGGAGGATTTCACTCCGACACTCTGGCAAGGCGATGCCGAGCGTATCGAGCAGACGCTGTTTCCCGGTGCCCACAGCGACGTCGGCGGCGGCTATCCGGTCACCAACGCCGAGTCCGGCCTGTCCGACTGGTCGCTTGTCGACATGCAGCAACGATTGACGGCACTCGGCGTCCGCTTCGCTGACCCGCCGCCGCTGGCGACTGCTGCCTCGGCGATCGGTCCGGCGCACGAACCTTGGCGCGATCCGCCGTTCAACCACCTGAACACATGCCCGCGCGACAATCTCAAGGGTCTGCCGACCTCGCAGTCGTTCAAGGATCGCAAGGCCGGGGGCAACGTCCGGCCCGATCCCCGTGCCGATCCCAGCGCTTATAATCCGGCGAACGTGTAGATCGCCGCGTCATCGTCTCGCCCGCCCCAGCCGACGGACATCTCGATGCGCCGCCGGCCAGGAGCTGCTCGATGGCGTTGGATGTTGGCGTAAAAATGCTCAAATCGCAGTGGCCGCGTGCGGCCGACCCGGTCATACAGGGTACGGTTGCCGTCTGGCCGGCAATCGCGGCGCAATACGGGCTGAATACTCCACTGCGTGCCGCACACTTCTGGGGGCAGATTTCCTGGGAATGCGGCGGCGGCACGGAATTGCGCGAGAACGGGCATTATACCGCCGACGGCATCATGCGCGTGTTCGGAGTGGGCAGCGGCTCCTCGGCCAAGGTGACGCGTCACGAAGCCGAGCAGCTGGCCGCACGCGCCAGGGCCGACGGCGGCCGCGCGCTGTTCAACCGCGTCTACGGCCTCGGCAATGCCAAGAAGGCCAGCGAGCTCGGCAATTCCGGCACGGACGACGGCTGGCTCTACCGCGGCGCCGGCGCACTCAACACCACCGGCCGGGCGGCGTTCGCCCGCGTCGGCAAGGCGATCGGCCGCGATCTCGTCGGCAATCCCGAGCTTGCCAATGATCCGGAGATCGCCTTGTGGATGGGGGCGGAAGACTACATCGAGCTCGGCTGCCTGAAATTTGCCGATGCCGACGACACCCGCGCCGAGACCCTCGCCATCAATGGCGGCCTCAACGGCCTTGCCGGCCGCATCCGTTCGATCGAGGCCTGGAAACGACTGTTCGCCTGACAGGCGACGGCCGGATGGCGCACGGCGCCGCTTGTCGCGAAGTTGGGCGCTCGCGGATCGCGACGGCCGGGCTCAGCCGAGCGAGCGCAGCGGCGCCGGCTTCGAATAGATCTTCAATCGCCCGTTGCGCATCAATTCCCCGCCGCCCAACGGCGCCAGCAGGAACGTGCGGCGGCGAAATTCGGCGACGAGCGGCTCGCGCTCCTTGATTGCCGACCATTCGGAACAGGGGATGGGATCGCCGATGCGCACCACTATCCGCTTTCCCATGCGTTTGGCCGTCTCACGGAACAGCAGCGAATAGCGCAGCGTCATCGACATGTGCGAGGCGAGCTGGAACAGCCGGCTGTTCTGCCCCTCGAAGTAGATCGGCACCACGGTCGCCTTCGAACCCATCGCCAGTTTGCCGGTGAATGGTGCCCAGGGCAGGTCGAGCGCCGGACCTTCGAGCGGCTTCTCCGTGGTGGAAATGCCGCCGGCCGGGAAGATGCCGATGGCATGCCCGGTCTGCAGCCATTTCTGCGCCGCGATCCGCGACTTCAGCGTCGTTTCCTGCGCCTCGCGCGTCTCGGCGAAATCGATCGGCAGCAGTTGTTCGCGCGCTTCCGGCAAGGCGCAGAGCACGCCGGCTGCCAGCACCTTGACGTCGGGGCGCACCTTGGCGGCCAGCCAGGAGAGAATGACGCCGTCGAGCACGCCGAAGGGATGATTGGCGACGAACAGCACCGGTCCGTCCTTCGGCACCTTGGCGAGCTGCAAGCGGTCATAGATGACGTCGAGCGCCAGCATGCGCACCGCCATGTCGAAGAACCCTTCGCCGCGTGCCACCGCGGCGCGTCCCTCGAGGTAGCGCTTCTTCAACTTGCGCTGGCCGCCGACAAACTCCAGCGTCTTGATCACGGCGCGGGTGAGGACCGGCTGGTCGGCGGTTGCGTAGCTGAACTTGACGGAATCGGCCTTGAGAAGATCGGACCTGCGGACGCGCATGAAGCTTTTCAGTCTCCGCTCTTTCGGCGGCTGCTCGGATGGCGAAGCCGAGGTCCGCCCACTGCCGGGTGGGCGCTTGAGGGGCAATCTGAATTTCATAGGGCGTTCGTCGGACGGTTTGATGACGGAAAGGAGGCACGAGCGGGTTGCCCGTGCTGTCTAGCACGAAGCCGGACGCGGTGCCATGCATGGCCGATCGTGAATTGGTCCGACGTAAAGATCCGGATCGCGCGTCGTCAGTCGGCTATTCGTCGTCGTCCTCGTTTCCCGGGGTGATCGAGCCGGTGAAGGTCGGCAGGCCATAGGCCATCGGCCCATCGTACAG
>JARLIU010000265.1 GCA_031291595.1 Ancalomicrobiaceae bacterium
CAGCACGACCACCTTGGCCTTCTCGCCGAGGTCGAACATCGCCGGGCAGACGAGATTGCCGACATTTTCGATGAGGACCGTCGAGCCGAAGGTCGGCTTCAGTTCGTCGAGGCCGCGTTTCACCATATCTGCCTCGAGATGGCAGCCGGCGCCGGTATTGACCTGGACGGCCGGCGCACCGGCGGCGCGGATGCGCTCGGCGTCGTTCAGCGTCTGCTGGTCACCCTCGATGACATGGATCTTCAGGGCTTCGCCGAGATCACGGATGGTGCGTTCCAACAGCGACGTCTTGCCGGCACCGGGCGAGGACACCAGGTTCAGCGCCAGGATCTCGCGGCCCTCGAACCAGGCGCGATTGAGGCTGGCCAGCTGATCGTTCTTGGCCAACACCGCCCGCTCGATCTCGATGGTGCGGGACGACGAATGCGCGTGGCTGTGCGAATGCCCGTGGTCGTGATCGTGCTCGTGCACGTGATCATGCCCATGGTCATGATCGTCGCCATGGTCGTGATCATGCACATGCTCGTGCGTCGCGTCGCCGTGCGCATGGGCGTGGCTGTGGGCGTGCGAATGGCTCTCCGCCACCGGGCTCTTCTTGCCGGTCTGCAGGTTGGTGACCGTCGCGCCTTCCGGATCGCCGCAGCCGCAAGTCCCGCACATGATGTCTCTCCTTCAGCAAATTCTCGGCAGCTGCTCGCCGATCAGCATATCGACAACCCGCTTGCCGCCGAAGCGGGTCTGCATCGTCACCCGACCGGGCGGTCCGCGCGTCACCTGCCCGATCACCACTGCGCCCTGGCCGTAACGGTGCGATTTGAGCGCGGCAAGCGCTCGCTCGCCGGCCGCTGCCGGGACGACCGCGACGATGCGGCCTTCGTTGGCAAGATATAACGGATCGAGGCCGAGGATCTCGCAAAACCCCCTCACCTCTTCGCGGATCGGGGTGGCGTCGTCGATGAGTTCGATGCCGACTTGCGAGGCTTCGGCAATCTCGTTGACCACGGTGGCGACGCCGCCGCGGGTGGCGTCGCGCAGGAACTTCGTCTCCGGACAGGCGGCGATGAGCCCGTCGATCAGCCCGTTCAGCGGCGCGCAGTCGCTCTCGATCGGCGAGGACAGGGCCAGATCGCCGCGCGCGCCCAAGATGGCCGCGCCGTGATCGCCCAACAGCCCGTTGACGATGACGAGATCGCCCGGCTCGGCCCGGTGGCAGCCGAGATCGAGGCCGGTGCGGATGACGCCGATGCCGGCGGTATTGATGAACAGCTTGTCGCAGGCGCCGCGGGTGACGACTTTGGTGTCGCCGGTGACCACCTTCACCCCGGCCTCCGCCGCGGTTCTGGCCATCGAAGCGGCGACGCGGCGCAAGAGCGCCAATTCCGTCCCCTCCTCGATGATCACCGAGCAGGAGAGATAGAGCGGCTTGGCCCCGCCGACGGCCAGATCGTTGACCGTGCCGCAGATGGCGAGCTTGCCGATATCGCCGCCGGGAAACTCCAGCGGATCGACGACGAAACTGTCGGAGGTGAAGGCCAGCCGGTCGCCGTGCGTTGCCAGCGCCGACAGCGCGAACCGTGCCTGGTCTTCCAATGGGGCGAGATCGGGATTGTCGAACACCGAGACGAAGACGTCGTCGACGAGATCGCGCATCGCCTTACCGCCGCCGCCATGCGCCAGAGTGACGCGCTGAAGGTGGATGGCATCACGTTTGCGCCGGGTGGTCGGGGCGGACTTGTCGCCTGACAGGCTCATGCCGCATTCGCCTTTTCGGGCTCGTCGCCGGCGCGCGGTCCGTATTGATAATAGGCGGCGCAGGCACCTTCCGACGACACCATCAGCGCGCCGAGCGGGGTTTCGGGCGTGCACGCCGTACCGAACACCCGGCATTGCCGCGGCTTGATGATGCCTTTCAACACGTCGCCGCACTGGCAGGCTTCCGGATCGGCCACTTTGACGTCCGGTACGGAGAATCGCCGCTCGGCGTCGAACTGGGCGTAGGCGGCGCGCATCTTGACGCCCGAGTGCTCGATCGAGCCGAGGCCGCGCCATTCGAAGAAGTCGCGCAGTTCGAACACGCGGGTGATGGCATCGCGGGCGACGGGGTTGCCGCCCTTCGGCACGATGCGGCCGTACTGGTTCTCGATGACCGCCCGGCCCTGGCTCAGCTGCTGCATCACCATCCACACCGACTGTAAGACGTCGAGCGGCTCGAAACCGGCGATGACCACGGGCTTGTTGTAGGTGGCGCCGATGAACTCGTACGGTTCCAGCCCGATCACCATGGTGACGTGGCCGGGTCCGAGAAACCCGTCCAACTGCAGGCCGGGATCGTCGAGGATCGCCTTCATCGTCGGGATGATGGTGATGTGGTTGCAGATCAGCGAGAAATTCTTGGTGCCGTCGGCTGCCGCCTGGAGGACCGTCATCGCCGTCGACGGCATGGTGGTCTCGAAGCCGAGACCGAAGAACACCACTTCTCTGTCTGGATTGGCGCGCGCTAAGGCCAGCGCGTCGAGCGGCGAATACACCATGCGGATATCCGAGCCCTCGGCCTTGGCCTGCAACAGGCTCTTTTTCGAGCCTGGCACGCGCATGGCATCGCCGAAGGTGGCAAAAATCACGCCGGGCTGTTCGGCGATGGCGACGCAATCGTCGACCCGCCCCATCGGCAGCACGCATACCGGGCAGCCCGGGCCGTGCACCAGCTCGATCGATTTCGGCAACAGATCGCCGATGCCGTAACGGAAGATCGAATGGGTGTGGCCGCCGCACACCTCCATGATATTGGCCGGCCGGCCCATGCGATCGGCGGCCTTGGCTGCAACCGTGCCGATCTCGGCAAGCAGCGCCTTGGCCTTGTCGGCATCGCGGAATTCGTCGACGAAGCGCATGGTCCCCTCCCTGTTCGAACCGCTTCAGGCGCGTCCGGACGCGCGCATCGCCTCGGTCTCTTGCGCAACCTCGCCGAGTTCGGAGAGGATCTTCAACGTTTCTGCCGCCTCGTCCTCGTCGATGCGGCTCATGGCGAAGCCGACATGCACCAGCACCCAGGCGCCGATCAGCTGCTCGACCGCCTCATCGGCGTTTCTGACGAAGGCGACGCTGATCTCGCGCTTCACGCCGGCGACATCGACGGTCGCGAGCCCTCGCGAAGCGTCGGTGATCGCGACGATCTGACCGGGAATGCCAAGACACATGTTGATCGTCCTTCCTATCATCGCGCGAACTCAGCGCATCAGCCGGGCGGCAGCGACGGCAGCCTGTCCCAGCGCCAATCCGCCATCGTTGGCGGGCACCTGGACCTGGGTAAAAACGGTGAAGCCGGCCGCGCCGAGACGCCGGATCAACTCCTCGCTCAGCCATGCATTCTGCGCCGAACCACCGGATAGTCCTAGGCGCCATTCGTAGATCCCACAATGATCGAGCGCAAACCGCGCCAGGCCGGCAAAGCCGCGGGCCAATCCCTTGTGGAAACGGGCCGATATGCGCGACTTCGGCACATCATCCATCAGATCGGCGAAGAGTGCCCGCCACATCGGTCGCGGGCACAGAATCGCCGGGCGCGCTGCCGTCGGCGGCAGGATGTCGAAGGGATAAAGCTCGGTCTCGGCGAGCTGGTCGAATTCGGCCCGGTCGACCAGCGCTTCCAGCCGCATCGCCGCTTCGGCCTCGTAACTCTGCGGGCCGTCCACCAGCATCAGCGCCGCGGCAACCGCATCGAACAGCCGACCGGTCGAAGAAGCGGGAGGGGAATTGAGCCGCTTGCCGATCATTGCCGCGATGGTGGCGACGGGGCGGGCCGCCAGCCGGTCGACGAGGTCGAGCCGGCCATAGCGGGAGCGGAACGTGGCGAAATCCATCTGGTCGAGGATCGCGGCGACCAGATTGCGCCATGGCTCGACCGCGGCGCGATCGCCGCCGGGAAGGGCAACGGGCCTGAGGCCGCCGACGCGGGTGTAGTCGCGGTAGTCGGCAAACAGCAACTCGCCGCCCCAGATCTCGCCGCCCTCCCCCAGCCCGGTGCCGTCGATGGCCAATGACAGCATTTTCGGCGCATCGAGATCGAAGCCATTGTCCGCCATGACGGACGCGGCATGGGCGTGGTGGTGGCGCACCTCGATCAGCGGCAGGCTATTGGCACGCGCGATGTCGGCGCCGAGCCGGCTGGCGTGGTAGCCGGGGTGCAGATCGACGGCGATGGCTTGCGGGGCATGTGCATACAGCTGATCGTACAGCGCCAGCATCGCTTCGCCGTCGGCCAGCGTCAGCGCCTCTTCGAGATCGCCGATGTGCTGGGAGAGCACCGCGTGGCCGGCCTTCATCAGACAGAAGGCGTTCTTCAGGTCGCCGCCCATGGCAGTCAGAGGCGGCGCGGCGGCAAAGCCCTTGGCCAACCGGATCGGTGCCGGCGCCTGTCCGCGCCCACGCCTGAGGATCAGCGGCTTACCCGCCACCACGCGCACAACGGAGTCGTCCAGCCGCACGGCGATCGGCCGGTCGTGCACGGCGACGACGTCGGCAATCGAGGCAAACGCCGCCCGCGCCGCAGCGTCGTCGGTGATCTGCGGTTCGTGGCTGAGATTGCCGGAGGTCAGCACGATCGGCTCGTCGAGTTCGGCAAGCAGCATGTGATGCAGCGGCGTGTTCGGCAACATCAGCCCGAGGCTGGTCAGTCCCGGCGCGTTGGCCGGCGGCAAGGCGTTCGGCCTCGCCTCGACCAGGACGATCGGCCCGTCGGCGCGGATCATGAGCTGA
>JARLIU010000266.1 GCA_031291595.1 Ancalomicrobiaceae bacterium
CGCTGCAGAGCCATTTCCACCGCGCCGAACATTGGATCGTGGTCACCGGTACGGCTCGCGTCACCGTCGACAACACCGTGACCGTGCTTGCCGAGAACCAATCGATCTATGTGCCGCTCGGCGCCGTGCACCGCATGGAGAACCCCGGCAAGATCCCGCTGGAGATGATCGAGGTGCAATCGGGTTCCTACCTCGGCGAGGACGACATCGTCCGCTACGAGGACATCTACAACCGGGCCTAGTGGTCCAATTCCGACATTTGCATCCCACGTGCCGCGCGCTCATGCGCAAATGTCGGAATCCCAGGACCACTAGCAATTCACTGATTCCAGTGGAGCTTTGAATTTGACATTTGAGTTGGTCCGTGCAGATCGCAGGGGCTCAAATGTCAAATTCGCTCCACTAGGCCGTTCCCGCCATCGGCAGACGACACAAGCCCCGGCAGCGGTCTGACCGGGGCTTTTTCATGTTCTGGCAAGGGGATGGCGCGAAACGCTCAAGCGGCGGCGGCAACGTCGTCGCCGCGAGCCGGCGGCGGCAGGGCGAGCGGCTGCCGGCGCATCAGCTTCGATACCAGGACGCGGGCCTGATCGCGGGCGGCCTCGGTGGCGAAGCGCCTGAGCAGCACCATCAGATCGTCGAGATCGGCGGTTCCGGCCTGGCGGCAGCGCGACAGCGCCCGTTCGATGGCGCGGCGGCCGAAGCGGTATTCGTCGCCGCCGGCAAAGCCTACCTCGGCAGCGAGTTCGCGTTGCACTTCGAGCGCGGCGGCAAAGGCGGGGAAGGTGCGTTCGGGAATGCCGGCCTTGAGGAACAAGGCGCGGCAGGAGGCCTCGCGGCCCTCAGCCAGCAGCGCCTCGACCCGGACGCGCGGCATGCCGGACAAGAGCGCCAGGGCTTCGCCGAGGAAGTGGATGTCGCCGAAGGTGACGGCACGCAGCAGCAACGTCGTCGTCAACTGGCCGGTGCGACGCAGGAACTCGGCAAACGCCGGGCGCTCCTCGGCGCCGACCGAGGCGGCCATGATGGCCGTCGCCTTGTCGGCGGCCTCGGCGGTCGCCTCGGCGGAGCGATCCGCGCTCAGCCAATCGCGCTCGACGACGAGGTTCGCCAGCGCGCCGGCCACCTGCCGCATCAGCGTCTGGCGCACGTCGGCCGGCAGATGGGCACGCGCGAACAGCGCTTCGCGCAACGCCGCTTCGTGGCCGAGCCGTTCGGCCAGCCTTGCCAGGCTGAAGGGCGGAACGGAGGCGGTCACGTTGCCGGCGAGGACGACTGCGGCGGCGAGCGTGCCGACTTCGGCAAGCGCTGCGGCGGGCGCCGGCGACAGCCATTGCCGCGAGGCGATGGCGGTCTGCACGATCTCGTCACCCGAGGCGACGAAATCGACCAACTCGGCTTCCATCAGCACCGGCGAACGGTTGAGCACGATGGCGGCAATATCCGAGCGGCCCTCGGCAAGCGTCAGGATCAGATGGTGCGGCACCCGGTCGCTGTCGCACAGCGTCTCGGCCAGCACGCGGCGGATCTCCGGCTCGGGATCGTCGAGCAGCACCGTCAGCGCCGCCTCGAGCCCCTCGCGGTCGTCGTCATCGAGTTCGGACACCAGGAACGACCGCGCCAAAAGCTCCGCCGCACGACAGCGATCGGCAGCCGACGCGCTCTGCATCCAGACGATAACCTGATCGACGATCATGACCCAATCCACCGCGGACACGGACAAATCCGGGGCTCTCCCCTTGGTCATGACGATGGCACGGCAGGGCTTAAGGATTGGTTCACTACGCCGCCAAAGGATTTGTTAAGCATCGGGGCGGATGGCGTTGCCGCGGTTCGCACGGCCCGGCAGACGATCGGCACGTCGGACGACCGCTTCACCTCAGAACGCCGGCGTGACGCGCGGTCGCTGGCGCGGGAACGGCTGGATCACTTCGCGCGTCGGCACATTGGCGACGGTCTGGTTGCGGGTCGGCGACAGATCGAGCGGCCGGTTGGGATCGATGCTCGCCGCCGGCTGCGGTGTTCCGGCAAGCGCTTCGGTGGCGGAGATCGGACCAAGGCCCGGCGGGGCCGAAACCGGCGGCAGGATCGGCAAGCCGTCGGGGCCGACGACCGTCGCGACCGGACTTGCGGGCGCAGGCGCCGCCTGCGCGGCGGGTTGCACCGGCGCGACGGCCGGCACGATGGACATGGGGCGCTGCGGCACGAAGAAGCTCGACGCATAGAGCCGGCTCGGGCGGATGCCGGCCGAGGACGCGTCGGTCGTCTCCGCGCTCGGCAGTTGCGCCACACGCTGGGCGCCCGGACCGTAGCGGCTCGGCCGCACGTAGGCCTCGGCGGCGATGGCCGGGCTGACCGGCGGCTCGGTTTGCGGCGCCGTGGATTGGGGCGCCAGCACGAGCGGCACCTGCCGCGCGATCGGTGCGGTGACCGCATGGTCGGTCGGCGATGACGGCAGCGGCGCCAGCGACGTGAGCCCCGGCGGCAGGCTGCTGCCCGTCGTGGCCGGGCGGACGGACGATGGCGCCTCGATCGAGGACGCGGCGAAGGCCAGAGGCTGCATATCGCTCCACACCAGTCCGGCCAACGGAGTCGCCGCGGACGGGGCGGTGGACGGCTGAGCGGCCGGTGCCTGCAGCTGCGCCGGAGCCGGGACAGGCGACGCTGCCGGCTGGGCCGCGACCGGTACCGCCGCTGTCTGCACTGCAACCGGGGGCCGGGCCATCGGCGCCACAGTCTGCACCCGCGCCGGCAGCATCGTCGCCTGCGCGGTCCCGGGCGCCGGGACCGTCACATTCGAGGGCAGATTGCGCACGGTCGAATTGGGCTGGGTGATCTCCTGCGTCAGTCGTGACGTCATATCGGCGCGCCAGCCGCTGATCTTGGCGCCATTCGGAGCGGCGATGCCGGTCGCCTTCCCCGGCATGCTGACCATTCCGAGCGTCGAATTGATCATGCCGATGTCGGGCGGGAGTTGCGGCCTCGCCGACGCAGTCGGCCGTGTCGGCTGCATCGTCTGACGCATTTGCAGACGCGGATCGGCGCTCGGCGCCGGTGGATCCGGCGTCTGCATCAGCGCGGTCATCACCTCCGAGACGGTATGCGGCGTCCCGTCCGGACGAAAGAACACGCCGCGGTTGGCCGCAGCCGCGTCGGGCAACAGGATCGCGGCGGAGGAGAGCGGCGCCGACTGGCGGGCGGCGAACAGCTGGGTCGCGGACTTCGCACCAATGGCGACGCCGATGCGCAGTTCGGAATCGGTCGGGGCGCGGCCGAGCACCGCCGTCAGTCCGATGCGCGTATCCGACATGCGCTTGACTGCCAGCACCGCCCTGACGTTGGGATTGCTGCGCAGCGCGATGATGCGGGCGCGCAGTGCCGGGTCCGCCACGCTGAACTCGCCCCGCCCGTCCTTGACGATCGCTTGCGCCTGCCGGCCGAGGCCGATCGAGGCGCCGTGCGCCTTGACCGCCGCCAGCCAGCCCTGGTCGGAGAACTGATCGAGGCCGGCGCCGTTTGCCTCCGCCAGCGTGCGCCGCCTCTCGGCCTCGCGCTGCGCCGCCACTATCAATTGGTCGAAGCCGGGCCCATTGGTCGGCACGGACGTGTCGAGGTTGGGGTCGGGCGTTCTGTCCGGGATCACCGTGCGTCCGATCTGCATGACCGCTTTCCTGACAGAATCCGCTCAAGGTGGTTAACCGCGGTTAACCTTCGTCTCCAAATCGTAAAGATTTGGTTAACGAAGTCTAAACGCGCGCTGTGCGGCACGCCGCCGGCACGTCCCGCGGCGTCCTCCGGGGCCGCCCGGCTTATCCTGTGGGGGAGTCTCTCGGTCTCGCATGAGGGACGGTCGCCGGGCACTACGACGGACTGTCATCCGATCGTCACAATGATCCGGCGATAGTTCGACGCAACCCCTGTGGCGGAGACTGCCGCACGCACCGAAGCGCGCGGGAGACGAGACGCCGCAGAAGCCCTTGTCGTCGAACGCTGAAATGCACCCCATCTTTGCAGATCCGATGCTTTGCCATCTCATCGTCCGACCGCAGTCCCGGCAGGCGCTCGATGCGGCATTGGCGGCACGCCCCGACGTGCTGATCGTCGATCTGACGGACGAGACGAACGACAGGATCGCGATCGGCTGCGGCTTCGTCACGGAAACCATCGCAGTCGAGACGGCGCACCGTCCGCGCCTCTATGCCCGCATCCCGGCGTTCGCGCACCCCGAGTCGGCCGATCTGCTCGATCGCGCGGTCAAGGCCGGCGTCGACGGCATCCAGATGCGAGGGGCGACGGGCGGCTACGATGCCACCTGGCTCGATGCGCGGATCGCGGTTGCCGAGGCAGTCAACGGCCGCGGCGACGGCGAGGTCCGCATGATCGTCGAGGCGACCGGCTCGGCGCAAGCGATCTTCGGCCTGGCGAGCTATCGCGGCGCGTCGCAGCGGCTGGCCGGGCTGGTATTCACCGCCGGCGATCTCGCCGACAGCCTGGGGCTGAGCCCGCTCGACAGGGACAGATCCGGGACCGGCGGGCGTTGGCGCGGCCCGTTCGCCCAGGCGCGGGCGCAGGCCGTGCTGGCAGCTTCCTCCGCCGGGGTCGTCGCGATCGATGGCGCCCGGCTCGAGCCGACGGCCGATTTGCCGCTGTCGGCCGCCGTCGCCGAAGCGCGCGGCGACGGATTTGCCGGCCTGCTCACCGACCGGATCGCCGACGCCGAGGATCTCGGTCGCACCGGCACCACCGTCTGACCGGCATCAGGCCTGCGTGCCGCCGCCACCGGCCGGCCGGGCCATGGCGAAAATCGCATCGGCCCGGACGTAGTCCATGTAGCCGGCGCGGGTGATGGTACCGGCCTTGATGAGATCGAAGCGGCCGTCGACGATATAGGCGTCGTCGATATGGATGCCGACCACTTGGCCGATGACGATGACGTTGTCGGCGGTTGCGCCGTCGAGGCGGACCGGGCGGACGACCTGGATGACCTTGCATTCGAGCGCCGCCGGGCTGTCGGCGACGCGCGGCGGCTTGACGAAGCGCGACGCCGCCGGCGTCAGGCCGGTGAAGGCGAATTCGCTTTCCCCCTCCGGCAGCGGCGCCGAAGACGCATTCATCTGGTCTTTCAGCGCATAGGTGGCGAGGCTGCAGACGAATTCTCCGGTCGCCTCGGCATTGCCGGCGCTGTGCTTGGCCCCTTCCGACGAAAACAGCACCATCGGCGGATTGGCGGAGACGGCGTTGAAGAAACTGTAGGGGGCGAGATTGACCTTGCCCGCCGCCGAGACCGTCGAGATCCAGCCGATCGGCCGGGGCGCGACGATCGCCTTGAACGGATCATGCGGCAGGGCGGTGCGATCGCGAGCATCTGGCTGGTAGAACATGGCTTAGGCGCCCCAGACGGAAACGATGTCGGCAAAGGCCGGGCGCGGACGATCGACGGGCGGCACGGTCGGCGTGCCGACCACGACGAAGCCGGCGAAGCGCTCCCCCTCCTTCAGCCCGAGGAAGGCCCCCGCCTCGGCATCATAGGCCACCCATTCGGTCAGCCATTGCGCCGAATAGCCGAGCGCGTGGGCGGCGAGCACCAGGTTCATGGTTGCAGCACCGGCCGAGAGAACCTGTTCCCACACCGGGATCTTGACGTGCGGCGCGGCGCGCGACACGACGCCGATGGTCAGCGGCACGCGGGAGAAGCGCTGGCGCTCCTGGTCCAGCCGGTCGGCCGGGGTATCCGGCTGCTTCTGCGCCAGGATGGCGGCAAGCCCCTCGCCGGCCGCCTTGCGCGCCGCGCCGGAAAACAGGATGAACCGCCAGGGCGTCAACTTGCCGTGGTCGGGCACGCGGGTGGCGATGCGGATGAGGGTCTCGATCTCCCGGCGAGACGGGCCGGGCTCGCCGAGCGAGATCGAGGAGATGGTGCGGCGGGTTTCTAGGAGCGTCAGGGCGTCTGGCATGAAAGTCTCGGCTGGGACGGGTCGATGAGTTGATCCGGCATTTGGGCGGCAAGGCGTGCCATCGGCGGCAGGGCGGCAACGGCGGCAGCGCGCATCCGCCCATCAATAGGGCTGTCACGCGGCGGCGACAAGCCGACGGCAGCCCGGCGTATGTGTTTTACCTCATAGCGAAACTTCGGAGGGTCCTCATAATACGGGCATCCGGACGACACCCCAGCAGAGCGATGACCGATCCAGTCGAAACGACCCTCTATCAGCGCCTGGGCGGCGAGCCGGCGGTGCGCCGTCTCACCCGTCGCTTCTACGAGTTGATGGACACGCTGCCCGAGGCGGCGGCCTGCCGCAGGGTCCATCGCAACGGGTTGCAACTGCCGGAACAGAAGCTGACCGAATATCTGACCGGCTGGTTCGGCGGGCCGCAGCTCTACATCGAGAAATACGGCCAGCCGATGCTGCGCCGGCGCCACTTCGTCGCTCCGATCGGCGGCGAGGAAGTCAGCGGCTGGCTGATCTGCTTCCGTCGCGCCGTCGCCGAGACGGTGCCGGACGATCTGGCCACCATCTTCATGCCGAAAATCGAAGCGCTCGCCAAACATATGCAGAACCGCGCGGACGATAGCGACGACACGGAAACCCAACTGAACTAGTCTCCAAGCGCAGGGCTCGCGGCGGTGGCATGAATTTGCCATGGTTGGCTCGCCATTCTCCGGCTGATTCCAGGCAAGGACGTCGAGACGCATGTCTCTTCCAGGGTTTGACCATCGTCGCCAGACGCACGACCGCGGCTGCGCGGCCGCTCGCCTCGTCATCGCCGCTGTGCTGGCCATGGCCGTCATCGGCGCGATGTCGGCCTCGGCCTCGGCACAGACGCATCCCTCCGCGCCGTCCGGACCCTCGGTGACGACCACGGCGCCGGCGGGGCTCGCCGTACCGTCGGCGAAGCAGCCGCTCGGCTATGCGCCGCAGCCTGCCCCCATCGTGCCCGCCCCGCTCGCCGTCGCCCCCACGCCGCAGGCGACCGCTCCGACGACGCCGATCAAGACGGTGCTGAAGCTGCATGCGCTGATGACCGACGACGGCCCGCCGATCAAGGAGGGGCTGGTGTGGCGGATCTATCAGGAGAAGTCGACGCAGGATAGCGAGCCGCTGGTCAAACTGGTGGCGACCGAAGCCGGCGGCGATGCCGAGTTTGCACTTGATTCAGGTACTTACATCGTGCATGCCGCATACGGGCGCGCCGGTGCCACCACCAAGGTGGAGCTGACGAAGCCGATGCGGTCGGAGACGCTGATCCTCAATGCCGGCGGGGTGCGGCTGTCGGCGATGCTCACCGGCGAGATTGCCATCCCGGCGAACAAGCTGTCGTTCGACATCTACTCGACGGACGCCGATGCCGGCGGCGAAAAGCAGGCGCTGGTCATCGGCGCCGCAGCCAACAAGGTGATCCGGCTCAATGCCGACACCTACCAGATCGTCAGCCACTACGGCAACGTCAACTCGGTGGTGCGCGCCGAAGTGCACGTCACACCGGGCAAGCTGACCGAAGCGACGGTCTACCACAAGGCGGCTGAGATCACGCTGAAGCTCGTCGCCGACATCGGCGGCGAGGCGCTGACCAATGTCAACTGGGTGATCCTGACGCCGGCGGGCGACCAGGTGGCGGAATACGAGGGGACCTTTGCCACCATGGTGCTGGCCGAGGGCGACTATACCGTCGTGGCGCGTCACCACGATCAGGTGTTCACCCGCAATTTCTCGGTCGAGGTCGGCTACAACCGCGAGATCGAATTGCAGGCGACCAAGCCAGTGGTGCAGCAGTAGCGCCAGCGGAGGCAGGCCTGCGGCCGAAGGCGTCCGGCGCGTCTGCAGGATCGCGGCGATCGCCTGCGGATGGCTGGCCCGCGGCCGAAGGCGTCCGGCCGCATCCCGGACATTCATCCAGCGGCCGGAAACGGGTGCTTGCGGATGGAGCGCCCCGAGACGATCGATCGATGCGCCCAGTCACGACCCGGTCACGGCCCGATCAAGAGCCGGAGCAGCGCGGTTTCAGCTGTCGCCTGTTTTATGGCAGCATCGTCCTCTACAATCACTGTCATGCTGCGTTGATGTCATACGACCTTATTCGATCCGTCATCAGTGCGATATTGATGAGGTTGCTTCCGGTGTAGACTCCGCAATTGCCGGATCGGTGGGTTCGGCAGTGGGGCAAAGCGCGACGGACCGATGGTGACCTGTCATCCAATCGGGCCGTAAGTTGCGAGCGAAGGGACGTGCGGCCGTCGACGCGGGCCGAACGTCTTAGCGGTCGCGCCAGTGACGACCAGCGCGGGCCGGGGAAGGCGATTAGGTTCATCCGAAACGTTTCACGCATTAGTCTGACTGCTGTGAGGCACTTTCGCCCCGGTTTCAGATCCACCTTCCCCGCGCTCGTTTCGATTCCGCAGACTTGTCCATCGTCGTTGCCAGCCGCCGCCCCGCTCCGGCGGCTTTTTGGCGTCTCGTCTCGACAAAGCCGCGAATGCGGCCGATCTTCATCGCATTGGATTGTGATTTCGCGCCAATGCGGGACCGCCGGCCGCACGATCGGCCGGCGCAGGGCATTGTATTCATTGCCATACGACGGGAGATTTGCCCATGCGCCGGTCGTCGCCGCTCATGCCATTCCTCGCCGCGGCCGCACTGGCCGTCGCCGCATCAGCCGTTGCGCTGCCCGCTTCGGCCGACACGTCGCCACCCACGCCGGATGCGCCGCTTGGGCTCGTTGACGGCAAGCCGGCGCCCTACGCCTGCTTCATCCGCCGCTACGACGCGGACCATCTCGCCGATCATCCCAAGCAGAACGTTACCCAGATGACGGTGTTCATCTCGGCCGACAGCCCGGAGGCCGGGCAGGTGCCGACGTATCAGATGACTGTCGGCGTGTATTTCCGCGGCGTCGACAAGCGCTTCGATGTCTCCGGATCGTGCTTCCACAGCGACGATCCCGGACAATTGCTGGGATGCGGCGTCGACTGCGACGGAGGCCGCATCGGCGTTCGCCAGAAGGGCGCCGACGCGGTGCTGGTCGACATCCCCAATGGCGCGCGCGTCGGCGATCCCGAGAACGAGGCACCCAAGGCGGCGCGCTTCGGCAGCGACGACATCACGTTTCTGCTGAACCGGACATCTGTGCGCGACTGTCTCGCCGTCGTTCCCGACCCCGACCTGAAGGCCCGCATCCGCAAGGGCAAATGACGAATGAGGTGCCGATGCCGACCACCCGCCGTTCCCTCGCCGGCCGGATCCTCGCCGCACTCGCTGCCGGCGCCAGCACGTGGCGGGCGTCGAGTGAAGATGCCCGTGCCGAGGCGCCAAAGGTGCCGCACGTCGTCTACCACCTCAGCGACATCGCAAAAGTGCACTTCGTGCTCGGCAACATGCAGAACCACGTCGCCGGCATGGGCGGGCCGGACAAAGTGTCGCTCACCCTGGTCGTGCACGGCCCGGCGCTCGAGTATTTCCGCAAGACCCAAGCCGACGGCACTTTGACGGCGCGCGTCGAGGCGCTCGGCACGGCCGGATCGACGCTGGTTGCCTGCGGCAACACCATGAAGGGCGGCGGCATGACGCTGGCCGATCTCGTGCCCGGTTTCGTCGTCGCCGAGGAAGGCGGCGTCGTCCGCATCGCGCAATTGCAGGCGCAAGGCTACGCCTATGTGCGGCCGTGAACCGTCCGGACGTCGCGTCGCTGGCGCAGCCTGAACCAAGTGTCGGACGGCGCAGGCCGGTCGGCGGGTGCCCCGGTCTCCCGGACCGGTCTCAGTGCGTCCAGGTGCCGATGCGGCCGTATTTGAAATTATCGGAATAAGCGACGTTCTTGCGCGTCCTGTCGTGCGGCTGGTGCACGACGAACGGAATGCCGTTGCGCCGGGCATAGGCGACGGCTTCGTCGAGAGTCTCGAACGTCAGCCGGATCTGCGCCCGCATGTCGGACGATGACGTCCAGCCCATCAGCGGTTCGGACTGTCGCGGCGATTCGGGCTCGTAGTCGAGGCACCAGAGGTGCGTGTTGGCCTGGCCGGATTGCATGGCCGTCTTCGCCGGACGATAGATGCGAGCCACCATCTTCTGAACTTCCCTTGCCGATCCCATCTGCCTGTCAAGGCAGCGCCGAAACTGCCCGGAGAGCGCCGTCCGGTCAAGCCGGCAGGCGACCCCGGTCTTACATCGTCCGGCCGCCCTCTGCCAGTTCGTCCTCGGTCGGATATCCATTCCCCAGCGGTCTGCCGTGCTTGCGCGCGATGCTTACAATCCGGGCGGTGGCACCGTGGCCGCACATACGGGAATCATGCTAAGCATCTGCAACGTTGACGCCAAAAAAATTACAACCAACGTCAAAGTAATAGATCTTATTTTTGGCATATGCAGAGGTGACACATGGTCACACTCCATGACGTCTTTCAAACATGCTGGCGGCTGCATCTGAGCAATACGGAGCAAGTCGTTCAGCGGATATTGTGGCAGGCGGCCGAACACGGCGAACTTCGCGTGCGCGCACTCGACCAAGGCGACGAGCGACTGCCGCTCGACGGAATCGCGCATGTGCCGATCAGCAAGCGCCGGCGCATCCTGTTGCCGCGCCGCATCATGGAAACGGTGGTCGAGGTCTATGGCGTGCGGACGGGCGCGCCTGGATCGCAGCCGAAGCCGGCGCGCGCCGCCGTCAGCGAGCGCTGAAGCCGCCGAAGCGCCGACTGCGGCGCCACGGCTCGTCTCCCGGTCCCGCGGCTGTCGTTTCACACCGGCATGGCCGTCTCGATGAGCTTGGCCCAAAAGCTCATGCCATAGGGAATGAGCCGATCGTCGAAGTCATATTCGGGGTGATGCAAGCCGGCCGTATTGCCATTGCCGACGAACAGGAAGGCGCCTGGCCGCGCCTCCAGCATGTAGGAAAAATCCTCGCCGCCGAGCGTCGGGTCGACGTCGGTCAGGACCTCGCCAGCACCGGAGACGCCGCGGGCGACGCTTGCGGCAAACTCCGTCTGGACGGCGTGATTGACCACCACCGGGTAGCCGCGCTCGAACGACAGATCGACCGAAACACCCATCGCCCGGCCGATTCCCTCGACGATGTCGCGGAAGCGCCGTTCGGCGAATTCACGCGTCTCGGCCTTCAGCGTCCTGACCGTACCGCCGAGCAGTGCCGTCTGCGGGATGATGTTGTCCGCCGACGTGCCCGCCTGGAAGCGGGTGACCGAGACAACCGTCGAGTCGACCGGATCGACGCCGCGCGACACGATCGACTGCAGCGCCGTGATGATCTGGCTGCCGGCGAGGATCGGGTCGATGCAGACATGCGGCTTGGCGGCATGGCCGCCGAGGCCGGTCAGTTTCAGTTCGAACGAATCGCTGGCCGCCATGATCGGACCGGGACGGGTGGCGAAGCGGCCGAGCGGCAGGCCGGGCATGTTGTGCAGCCCGTAGATTTCGTCGATACCGAATCGCTCCATCAATCCGTCGCGGACCATGGCGAGGCCGCCCGCGCCGGCCTCTTCCGCCGGCTGGAACACCACCACAGCCGTGCCGGCAAAGTTGCGCGTCTCGGCGAGATAGCGCGCCGCGCCCAGAAGCATGGCCGTGTGTCCGTCGTGACCGCAGGCGTGCATCTTGCCGGGCACCGTCGAGCAGTGGTCGCTCGCCCGCTTCTCCTCGATCGGCAGCGCATCCATGTCGGCGCGCAAGGCGACGACGCGGGATCCCGGCCCTCGACCGCGGATCACACCGACGACGCCGGTCCGGCCGACGTCGGGGACCACCTCGTCGCAGCCGAACGACTTCAGCAGCTCGGCGACGCGGGCGGCGGTGCGATGGACGGCGAACTGCAGTTCCGGATAGCGATGGAAGTCGCGGCGCCATTCGGCTGCATCGTCAGCGAGTTCGGCAACGCGGTTGATAATCGGCATGAACACAGTCCTGATCAGTTGAGACACCGGGCCCGACAGGCGCGCATCGGCCCGAGGCGCCGCGACGCGATGCTTCAGCCTATTTCGACACCGATCGCGCAGCGTGGCAACCCGTGTCGGCCCATGGCAGCTGCCGATCGGCGGATACCCGGTCGGATCCGCCCTGTCCGGCAATGCGCCAGCATCCACGCGCCGCCGCTCCGGACCGACTGCCGATCACCGGGGATTTTCCGCAGTCGTTAATTTGCCACACCACAATCTATTGGAATTGCGGCGTACAAATCGTTTCGGATCGCCCCTTGGCGATGTGGTGATTTTGACGCATCATTATAAGTAGACCTTTCGTTTTACCGGATGTTGAATCATCACAAGCTGCAGGCGAATGACCGGCCCTCTAGGGCGTTGCACCTCTAGGGACGCGGGATTTTGTCGACCGGAGCACTGAATCAATGGGATCTCGGCCCACTAGTGCCGCACGTACGCCGAACCGCCTGTCCGGTACAACGCCACTCTATTCTGCCGTCAAGCAGATGATTCTCGACCGCATCGCCAACGGCGCCTGGGCGCCCGGCCACCGCGTCCCGAGCGAGAACGAACTGGTCGCCGAACTCGGCCTGTCGCGCATGACGATCAACCGCGCCCTGCGGGAACTGGCGATTGAAGGCACGCTCAGGCGGGTCCAGGGGCTCGGAACCTTCGTCGCCGAAGCGAAGTCCAGCACCGGGCTGGTCGAAATCCGCGCCGTCATCGACACGATCACGGAGCGCGGCAACCGGTATTCCGCCAGCATGGTGATCAACGAGGAGGAGCGGGCGACACCCGATGTCGCCGAAGAGCTCGAAATCGGGCTCGCCCAGCCGGTGTTCCACACCATCATCGTGCATTGCGAAAACGATCTGCCGGTGCAACTTGAGGACCGTTATGTCAATCCGGCGCTGGCGCCACACTATTTCGAGCAGGATCTCACCGCGATCACACCGGATCAGTTCCTGGCGCAGCGTATCGGGCTGACGGAGGCCGAGCACGCGATCGATGCGGTGCTGCCGGCAAACTGGGAGGCGAAATTGCTCGGCGTCGGCCGCAACGAGCCCTGTCTGCTGGTCCGGCGGCGCGCCTTTTCCGGCAAGAAGGTGGCGACCGCGGCGCGCCTGCTGATGCCAAGCGGGCGGCTGAACATCCACAGCCGGATGCACATCAAGTTGTGACGACGCCGGCGCCCGGCGCAGTCGTCGTCGCGCGTGGTCGCTGAAAACGGCTTGCAGGCCGGGGCGGGTTCGCAGACTGTCGCGGCTGGGCGGAGCGCCGCTGCCTTTGAGCGCCGAGTCGTCCCCTCTCGATCCATCCGATCGGGACGCGCCCCAAGGACCTGCCATGGCTGACGATCATTCGACCGCGAACGCGACCCCACCCGACGCCGCGGCAACGCACGAACATCGGCACAGGCACGAGCACAGCCACACCCACAGCCACGAGCACCGCCACGGCGACGTCGTCCACACGCATCCGCACTCGCATGTGCACAGCCACGAGCACGGTCATGCGCACGTGCACGAGCAGGAGGGGCCGCACTTCCACGGTGATGTGCACGCCAGCGCGCCCGACCACGAGCACGATCACGGCTCGGCGCATGGCGGCCACGGGCACCGGCACTGAGCAGCCCCGCGCTTCGGCGGGACTACTTCGAAGCGCCGCCCTGCCCGGCCGGGTCGCCCTGCCGCTGCGGCACGGCTTCAGGCACGACCACGAGTTGTCCGTGGCGTACGCCGCGTTCGGCAATGACGTCGGAGGCGAGATGGCGGAGATCGCCCGCCTCGCCGGACAGCACGGCGACTTCGAGGCAGCGCTCGCGGTCGAGGTGCACATGCAGGGTGGCGACAGAGAGATCGGCCCGGGCGTGGTGCGTGCCGGCGATACGGCGAGCCAGATCGCGCACCTCATGGTCATAGACGTAGATCAGCACGCCGAGCGCCCGGACGGCGTCGCCCGATGCCACGACCGCCTCGCGCATGCCGGCGCGCGTCAGATCGCGCAACGCCTCCGAGCGGTTGTCGTAGCCGCGAGCCGCCATGAAGCGATCGAGCTCGGCCGCCAGTTCATCATCGAGCGTCACCGTCACGCGCTGCACGTCCGGTCCCTCCCTCTGCCCAGAATCGGCTCCGGGCCCCGGGGAGCGTTATACACGGACATTGCGGGAGGACGCTCGACGATCAGGGCGAAGAGCCGATTGAGCGGCAACGCGTCCCCCTCATCCGCCCTTCGGGCACCTTCCCCCGCAAGGGGGGGAAGGTGCCCGAAGGGCGGATGAGGGGTATCAAGCCGGGAAAGGCATCAAGAAGCGATCAAGCCCGGCGCCAAGCCTCAGGCCGAAGCCTTCGCGGTGATGCCGGCCTCGGACAGCTGGGTCTGCAATTCGCCGGCCTGGGCCATCTCGCGCACGATGTCGCAACCGCCGACCAACTCACCCTTGATGTAGAGCTGCGGGAAGGTCGGCCAGTTCGAGTATTCCTTCACGCCCTGGCGCAGTTCGGCGCTCTCCAGGATGTTGATGCTCTTGTAGGGCACGCCGATCTGCTCGAGGATCGCCACCACTTGGCCGGAAAAGCCACACTGCGGCATCTTCGGCGTGCCTTTCATGAACAGAAGCACGTCGCTGGATTTCACTTCGGTATCGATGAAGGTCGATATGTCGGACATCGTCGCTTCCTTGTCTCGCCGGGGTCAAGATCCGGTGGCTGGGGTTGATGGCTGGCGATTAGTCTTGCGGGACGCTGGTCTTCAGCGCAAGCGCGTGCAGTTCGCGGCCCATCTTCTCGCCGAAGGCAGCCTGCACGAGCTGATGCTGCTTGAGGCGGGACAGGCCCTTGAAGGCGGCGGACACGACTTCGGCCGCCCAGTGGTCGCCGTCGCCGGCGAGGTCGGTGATGGTCACTTTCGCATCCGGCAGTGCCGCCTTGATGGTCATCTCGATCTCGGCTGCCTGCATTGCCATGCGAACGACCCTTTCCTGTTCGAACCGCGACAACCGCGCCGCGCCGAACGCTTATGTGTAAATGCCGTACCCGCCGCGATGCGGTCGCCGCTTCCGGCTGGCCGGCCCTGGTGCCGGCGAGCCGTTCAGGCCGCGCCCATGAAGGCCGGAAACCAGGCCTCGTGCCGCTCGCGCAACGTTTGAACGGAGATGGTGCAGAGGCTGGCGCCCGTCAAGGCCGAAACTGTCAGTTCGCTGCCGCCGACCGCACCGACAACAGTCGCAGGCACGCCCGCGGCCTTGGCGGCCGCACGCAACGTCTCGAGCCCGGCGGCGGCAACGGTCACGACGTAGCGGCCCTGGTCCTCGCCGAACAGCAGGGCATGCGGCGGCAGCACGGTGTCGGGCAGCGTGATCGCGGCGCCGATGTTGCCGGCAAGTGCCATCTCGGCGAGCGCGATGCCGAGACCGCCATCGGAGAGGTCGTGCGCCGCGCTGATCTTGCCGGCAGTGACGAGATCGCGGACGAAATCGCCATGGCGCTTCTCTTGCGCCAGATCGACCGGCGGCGGCGCGCCTTCTTCCCGCCCGCAGATCTCGCGCAGGTAGATCGATTGACCGAGCCAGCCGGTGGTGTCGCCGATGAGCACGATCGCCTCGCCGGCGCCGCGGAAGCCGAGACCGACGGTCTTTTCGACGTCAGCGATCAGGCCGACGCCACCGATGGTCGGGGTCGGCAGGATGGCCTGGCCGTTGGTCTCGTTGTAGAGGCTGACGTTGCCGGAAACGATCGGATAGTCGAGCGCCCGGCAGGCATCGCCGATGCCCTTCAGGCAGCCAACGAACTGGCCCATGATCTCCGGGCGCTCGGGATTGCCGAAATTGAGGTTGTCGGTCACCGCGATCGGCAGGCTGCCGACGGCCGACAGATTGCGCCAGCTCTCGGCGATCGCCTGTTTGCCGCCCTCGTACGGGTCGGCCTCGCAGTAGCGTGGGGTGACGTCGGCGGTGAACGCCAGCCCTTTCGGCCCGCCGTTGAGACGGACCACGCCGGCATCGCCGCCCGGATGCTGCACGGTATTGCCCATGACGTAATGGTCGTATTGCTCGACCACCCAGCGGCGCGAGCACAGATCCGGCGAACTGATCAGGGTCAGAAGCGCATCACCGAGATCGTCCGGCGCGGGCACGTCGGCGGCGGCGATGACCGGCCGCTTCGGCGTCTCCACCCAGGGACGGTCGTAGAGAGGTGCTTCGTCGCCCAGCTCTTTGATCGGCAGGTCGGCCATCACCTCGCCATGGTGCGTGACGACGAAGCGCAGCGTATCCGTCGTCTTGCCGACGACGGCGAAGTCGAGGCCCCATTTGACGAAGACCGCCTCGGCCGCCGCGTGTCTGGCGGGGTCCAAGACCATCAGCATGCGCTCCTGGCTCTCCGACAGCATCATCTCGTAGGCGCTCATGTGCGTCTCGCGACACGGAACCTTGTCGAGATCGAGTTCGAGGCCAAGATTGCCCTTGGCGCCCATCTCGACCGCCGAACAGGTCAAGCCGGCCGCGCCCATGTCCTGGATGGCGATGACGGCGCCGGTCTGCATCAACTCCAGGCAGGCCTCCAACAGCACCTTTTCCGAGAACGGGTCGCCGACCTGCACCGTCGGGCGCTTTTCGTCGGAGTCATCGTCGAATTCGGCCGAGGCCATGGTGGCGCCGCCCATGCCGTCGCGGCCGGTCTTGGAGCCGAGGTAGACGACCGGCAGACCCACGCCTTTGGCTTCCGACAGGAAGATGCCGTCGGCCTTGGCGATGCCGGCAGCGAAGGCATTGACCAGACAATTGCCGTTGTAGCGCGGGTGGAAATTCACCTCGCCGCCGACCGTCGGCACGCCGAAGGAATTGCCGTAGCCGCCGACGCCGGCGACCACGCCGGAGACGACGTGTTGCGTGCGCGGGTGATCGGGCGAACCGAAACGTAAGGAGTTCATCGCCGCAATCGGCCGGGCGCCCATGGTGAAGACGTCGCGCAGGATGCCGCCGACGCCGGTCGCCGCGCCCTGGTAGGGCTCGATATAGGACGGGTGGTTGTGGCTCTCCATCTTGAACACGACCACGTCGCCGTCGCCGATGTCGACCACGCCGGCATTCTCGCCGGGGCCATGGATGACGCGTTCGCCTTTGGTCGGCAGCGTCTTCAGCCAGAGGCGCGAGGACTTATAGGAACAGTGCTCGTTCCACATGGCCGAGAAGATGCCGAGCTCGGTCATCGTCGGCGGCCGGCCAATGAGCTGCAGGATGCGCTCGTATTCGTCCGGCTTCAGCCCGTGGTCGCGCACGAGGTCTGGGGTGATGGCGATGTGGTTGTTGAACATCTGAAGCACTCTCGGGATTCGGCGCGGCCTGCGTCGCCGGGACTTCGTCTTGACCGGCGGCCCCGGGGACACGCCAGGCCCGCTCACGCGACCGCGGCGAGCACGCTTGCAAAAATGCCGCGGCCGTCGGTGCCGCCCTGGATCGGCTCCACCAGATTTTCCGGGTGCGGCATCATGCCGAGCACATTGCCGGCCTCGTTCAGAATGCCGGCGATGTCGTTGACCGCGCCGTTCGGGTTGCCACCCGTGCCGCGGTTGCCCGCGGTGTCGACATAGCGGAACACCACCCTGCCCTCGCCTTCCAGCCGCTTCACCGTCTCGTCGTCGGCGAAATAGTTGCCCTCGCCGTGCGCCACCGGCGTGCGGAACACCTCGCCGGCGGCATAGGCCGAGGAGAATGCGGTGTTGGCGTTGTCGACCCGCAGGTGCACCAGCTTGCAGACGAATTTCAGCGACGCATTGCGCATCAGCACGCCCGGCAGCAGGCCGGCTTCGGTCAGGATCTGAAAGCCGTTGCACACGCCGAGGACGAAGCCGCCGCGCTCCGCATGGCGCCTGACCGCGGCCATGATCGGGGCGCGCGCCGCAATGGCGCCGCAGCGCAGGTAATCGCCGTAGGAGAAGCCGCCCGGCACGACGACGACATCGACATCCGGCAGCTCGGTATCGGCGTGCCAGACCATGTGCGCCTTGCTGCCGGAGACCACTTCAAGCGCATGCGCCATGTCGTTGTCGCGATTGATGCCGGGAAAAACGACGACCGCCGATTTCATCACGCGATGACCTTCGGGATAGAGGGGACGGAAACGCGGCGACCGATCGAAGCGGCCACCAGGGCGGAATCGCCGGCGGACCGGCGCGACCATTGCGGCCGGACATCCGTCGGCCGGTCGGCCGCAGCCGCGAACCGAGCGTCAGGCGAGGTCGATATGGTAATTTTCGATGACCGTATTGGCGAGAAGTTTCTCGCAGGCCTCGGTGAGCTTCGCTCTGGCCGCGGCCGGATCGGCCTCCGCCACATCGAGCTCGAAATACTTGCCCTGGCGGACGCCGTCGATGCCGGCGAGCCCGAAACTCTTGAACGCGCCCTCGATGGCCTTCCCCTGGGGGTCGAGCACGCCGGTCTTCAGCGTGACGATGATGCGGGCTTTCATGATCTCTCCTCGCAAGGTACGAGCCCGGCCCGACCTGCCTCGGGCCTGCCGTCGGTGGCCGACGTCGCCGGCACGCGGTCGTTGATCCGGCATGCGACACGGATCCGGGCATGCGGGCCATGGCCGCCCGCTTCTAGCCTTCGCAGCCGCGCGCCGCAACCTCTCATCAGCACCTTGACGACGGCCGGGCGGCGTACTTGCCTGGCCCGACCGGCTCCGGCCGGCCGGCCCGGACCTTCCCGACCACCACCGCCATGCCGCTCGCCCAGCCGCGGCACCCCTCCCCCGTCGCCCCTGACGCCGCTGCCGCCAAGCGCGAACGGCGCGCTCTGCCGCGTCTGCCCGCATCGCCGCCAGTCCCCAGCCGGTATTGATGACGAGACGCGCCGGTGCATCGTAATGGCGGCCATGAAACATGTACTTTCTTGAATTCAACCCCTCGTCGAGTAGATTGTATTCCGTAAATGACTCTCCTAATCCAGAGCATTCCGCGTCACAGAACTGTCATGCACAGTCAACGACTTGTTTATTAACGCGCAATAGAGTGCGCGCGCAAAATCAACTTGGGGTGCCGGAATCATGAAATCTGACGTTCTTCAACAAGGACTGATGCAACGCTTCGCTGCAGGACAACTGATTTCATTTACCAAGTTGATCGTCGACACCGCATTCCAACCGATCGTCGAGATTTCGTCCGGCACCGTGTTCGGCTACGAAACGCTGATGCGCGGGCACGACCGCCTCGGCTTTGCCTCGCCGCTCGATCTCCTCGACCAGGCGGCGCAGACCGCACAGCTGGCCCAGATCGAGCAAATGGTGGCGAGCCGCGCCATCGCCAAATTCGCCGGCATCGGCATCGATCGGCAGCGCATGCTGTTCATCAATCTCGACACGCGGCTGATCGGAGAGCACCAGCGGCTGCTCGAAGCGCTCACGCAGCAGCTGCGGCAGGCCGGCGTGGCGCCGACCAACGTGTGCTTCGAACTGTCCGAACGCTTCGACAACATGCAGCAGCAGGGCTTCGTCGACTTCGTCGCGCTGTTGCGCTCGCTCGGCTTCAAGCTGGCCATCGACGATTTCGGCGCCGGCCACAGCGAGATGAAGCTCCTGTCCGATGTCTCCATCGATTACCTGAAGATCGACCGGCATTTCGTCTCCGGCCTCGATCACTCCGCCCGTCGCCGCCACGTGGTGCGCAATGTCGTCAACATGGCGCATGCGCTTGGCGTTCGTGTCATCGCCGAGGGAGTCGAGAGCGAGGCCGAGCTCGCCTGTTGCCGCGGCCTCGGCTGCGACATGGTGCAGGGCTGGTACATAGGCTACCCGACCGTGCATATCGAGGAGCTGCAGGCGACCTACCAGCACGTGGTTTCCGCCGGCGTGCCGAAATCGCGGCTGCAGTCGATCGACGAGATCCTGATCCGCCGCGAAATCGAAACCCTGCCGACGCTGAACGAGAGCGACGATCTCGATGCCGCCTTCGACCTGTTCAAGCGCAACCCGCATCAGACGTATTTTCCGGTCGTCGACAGTTTCGGCGCGCCGGTCGGCATCGTGCAGGAACAGACGCTGAAGTACTTCATCTACCAGCCCTACGGGCGCGACCTCTTACGCAACCGCATCTACAAGCGCACCATCTCGTCGTTCATGACGGCGATGCCGATCGTCGATCTCGGGTCGGATGCCGAACGGCTGCTCGACGCCTTCGCCAATGTCGAGGGCAGCGAATGCCTGATCCTCAGCCGGCAGATGCGGTATGTCGGCGTGTTGTCGGCGGCGGCGCTGTTGCGGATCCTCAACGAAAAGCAGCTCAAGTCGGCGCAGGACCAGAATCCGTTGACGACGCTGCCCGGCAATGGCGCCATCCGCGACTACGTGCAGGGCATGGTGCTCGACGGCGACCAGTCGCGCTACTTCTGCTATTGCGACTTCGACTTCTTCAAGCCGTTCAACGACCACTATGGCTTCCCGCGCGGCGATCAGGCGATTTCGCTGTTCGCCTCGCTGATGCGGCGCTATTTCGTCGGCAACGGCCGCTTCCTCGGCCATGTCGGCGGCGACGACTTCTTCATCGGCATGACCGGGATCGGCGAGACCGAAGCCGAGGCGACGCTCTCGGCACTGCTCGGCGATTTTCGCCGCGAGGTCGCGCTGCTCTACGACGAGGAGGATCGCCGGGCCGGATTCATCACCGGCGTCGACCGGGCCGGATCGCTGCGCAATCATCCGCTGATGCGCTGCTCGATCGCCGCGCTGCATCTGCCGACCGGCCATATCACCTCGGACGTCAACCGCATCGGCGCCCATATCGCTGCACTGAAGTCGGAGGCCAAAGCGAGCGCCGCGGGCCTGGTATTCGCCGAATTCGGCACGCTGTTGCGCGGCGCCGACAAGGCAGCTTGACCGGCCGGCGCGATCCGACCAGGGATCGCCTACCTGTCGAAAACGCAAACGCCGACCTTGCCGGCCGGCGTCCTGCAATCGGGGTCCCATGCGCCATCGTCCGGGCGAGATGCCCGGCCGCTCACTGCACCAGCGTCGGGCCAGGCGTGGTGGTGGAAGCGTTGTCGTTGAGAATTCCGAGCCGGCGGGCGACTTCCTGATAGGCTTCCAGCATGCCGCCGAGATCGCGGCGGAAGCGGTCCTTGTCGAGCTTGTCGCCGGAGTTGATGTCCCACAGCCGGCAGCTGTCTGGCGAGATCTCGTCGGCCAGCACGATGCGCATCATGTCGCCTTCCCACAAGCGGCCGAATTCGATCTTGAAGTCGACGAGCCGGATGCCGACGCCGAGAAACAGACCGGACAGGAAATCGTTGACGCGGATGGCGAGCGCCATCACGTCGTCGATGTCCTGCGGGCTGGCCCAGCCGAAAGCGGTGATGTGCTCTTCCGACACCATGGGGTCGCCGAGTTCGTCGTTCTTGTAATAGAACTCGATGATCGAGCGCGGCAGCGCCGTGCCTTCCGGGATGCCGAGGCGGGTCGACAGCGAGCCGGCGGCGACGTTCCTGACCACCACCTCGAGCGGGATGATCTCGACTTCGCGGATCAGCTGCTCGCGCATGTTGAGGCGACGCACGAAGTGGGTCGGCACGCCGAGCGCATTCAGCTGCGTGAAGATATATTCGGAGATGCGGTTGTTCAGCACGCCCTTGCCATCGATCACCGCGTGCTTCTTGTTGTTGAACGCGGTCGCGTCGTCCTTGAAGTGCTGGATCAGGGTCCCCGGCTCCGGCCCCTCGTAGAGAATCTTGGCTTTGCCTTCATAGATGCGGCGACGACGATTCATGGGAACGTACCGTGAGGTTTTGAGGAAATCCATCTAGTCCGAAGTCTCCGCTCGTCGAGCTCGAATTCCGCGTGATACCGACCGCCGGCACGATCGAAGTCTGGCGGGCCTTAGGACTGGCCGATTGGGAGACCGGCGGCCCGGTGGATGTGGTGGACGGGCGGAATCGTCCAGCCCTTCCATGTCACCATGAGCAACACTATCCGATCACCCGCCTGACGACAATGATGCGTCCGCCTTACGCTGAATTGCACACCGGTCGCGTTCCGGTCAAAGCTTGCGGGCCGTCTTCAGCCCGCTTGGGCCGTCCGAGTGGCCCGCCGCCGCCCGCCGCAGGCTCGATCATCCCGTCGGAAGCATCAAAATGTGGCAAAAACGGGTCCCAAACCATTCTTCGCCGGCCCAACCCGATGTAACATGGGTATCGGGCAATTACATTAGAAGAGGAAGGAGCAGCCTAAGGAGACCCGGTCATGTCAATCTTCGACCGACGCGAACAGGCCTTCGAAAACCGCTTCGCTCACGACCAAGACGTTGAATTCAGGGCGGTCTCCCGCCGCAACCGACTTCTTGGTCTCTGGGCCGCAGAGCGGCTCGGTCTCGCGTCCGACGAGGCATCCAACTATGCCCAGTCGATCGTTTTCGCCAATTTCGAGCATCCGGGCGTCGATATCTTCGGATTGCTGCGCCACGATCTCGCCAATGCCGGCATCGTCATCCCCGACAGCGAAATCCGGCTGACGATGCAGAATCTGCTGCTGAAGGCCCGCGACGACATCCGCTCCGGCAATTGAGCGGTTCGCGACCGCACCGATCGGCCGCACCCGCCTCCGACGGGACAGGTCGTCGGAACCATCCGAACGCGGCGGCCAATGCCGACTACCCCGGAGTGGCGGGGTTGCACCGCCGGTGCCGGTCCGTTTTTCCCCTCCCACCATCCGTCAGCCGTCAGCCGCGTGCGGCGATCGCCTTGGCGAGATCGGCGGCAAGCGCGGCGTTGTTGAGGATCAGGGCGCGATTGGCGACGAGACTGCGGCCCTCGGTCAGATCGAACATGCGCGACAACAGGTAGGGCGTCACTTGCTTGCCCTTGATGCCCGCGGCTTGCGCATCGGCGACGGCCTCGGCGATGACGGCCTCGATCGCCTCGCGGCTGATCTCGAATTCCGGCGGGATCGGATTGGCGACGAAGATGCCGCCGGTCGTTCCGAGCCGGCGCCGGGCCGCGACGAAATCGGCGAATTCGTCGGCGGTGTCGAGGCGCAGCGGTACCGGCAGTCCGCTCGCCCGCGACCAGAAGGCCGGGAACTCGTCCGTGCCCCAGCCGACGACCGGCACGCCCTTGGTCTCGAGGTATTCCAGCGTCTTCGGCAGGTCGAGGATCGCCTTGGCGCCGGCGGCGACGACGGTCACTTCGGTCCTGGCCAGTTCTTCCAGATCGGCGGAAATGTCGAAACTCTCCGAAGCCCCCTTGTGCACGCCGCCGATGCCGCCGGTGGCGAACACCGAGATGCCGGCGAGTCTGGCGACGATCATGGTGGCGGCGACCGTGGTCGAGCCGTTGCGCTGCTTGGCGACCGCATAGGCGAGATCGGCGCGCGACAGCTTCAGGCAATCGTCGGCTTGCGCCAGCGCGACGATCTCATCGTGCGACAGGCCGGCGTGCACGCGGCCCGCAATCACTGCGATCGTCGCCGGCACGGCGCCGCGCTGACGCACCGTCGCTTCCACCGCTTCGGCCACTTCCAGGTTCTGCGGCCACGGCAAGCCATGGGTGATGATGGTCGATTCGAGCGCGACGATGCCGCGTCCCGCCGCCTTTGCCGCAGCGACTTCCTCGGAAAGCTCAACGATCGCTTCGCCCGTCATGGTCTCCCTCGCGATACGGCCCTGATCCGCGCACCCGTAGATCACATTCCGGCCGTTCGACCAAGCGGTCAAAACCCGAACGCCTATTCGGCTTCGGCCAACGGCGATCCGGCTGGTCTTCCGATCAACCCGCCCTGCACGGCACAGTTGATCACGCGAGGCAGATCGGCGCGGTGGGCCGGTGGCGCACAGGCTTGGATCGTTTGTCCGCAACCAGTTGGACGAATACTCTCATCCGACGCCTGACCATTCCGACGTCGACGAGTCGCAAACTCATTTCCAGGTGTTTTTACTCAAATAGACAATATAAACTTCATGATTGGCATGAACTCTCAGTTCATAACTTTATTCTGGCAACGTAATGACAAATATTGCATCGCAACGTTTTGCCGCATTCAGACGAGGACTGATGTTACGCTTCGGATGATCGCCGGCCTTGCCCGGAACAATCCGCTTGTCTGTCGGCATCGAACACTATCCAAGCGTACAGCCGAGTCACATTCATGTTTTCTTAAGCGTAAGCGGCGACCATTCGGGCCGTCGCGCGATCGTGCGAGGCATTCTGTCGCGATGCGCGCCAAGAGTGCTGCACCCATTTGCGACTTCCTCCAATGGGGCAAGCCCATGACCGCATCGACAGTCTCCAAAGTCCTTCCCACCGACCTCGACCGCGTCCGGCGTCTGCGCTTCATGAAGATCGATGCGGCCACGGGCGAGCTGCTGCGCGAGTTCTGGCGCATCGCCGAAACCAAGCTGCCCGACATGCTCGACATCTTCTACCGCCATGCCGCGTCCGAACCGGACCTGGCCAAGAAGATCGGCGCCCAGACGAAGCGGCTGAAAGATGCCCAGCTGGCGCACTGGGCGAAGCTGTTCGGCGGCCGGTTCGACGAACCGTACATGGAGGCGGTCCGGACCATCGGCGAGGTGCACAATCGGATCGGGCTCGAACCGCGCTGGTACGTCGGCGGCTACAACATGATCCTGTCGCAACTGACGGGATTGGCGATCGGAGCCTACCGCTGGCGGCCGGCGAAGCTGCAGGCGGTGATCACGGCGATCAATTCGGCCGTCATGCTCGACATGGAGATCGCCATCTCGGTCTATCTCGATGCCCTGCTCAAGGATCGCATGGTCCGGCAGGAAAAGCTCGGCGAAGCGATCAAGCAGTTCGATGTCGACGTGGCGCAGGTGCTCGACAAGGTCGGGCATTCGGCCGGCGCCCTGCAGATCGAGGCCAACGGACTGGCGGCCAATGCCGAGGAGACGTCGCGGCAGTCGGCGGCCGTGGCGGCGGCATCCGAGCAATCCGCCACCGGGGTGCAGCTGGTGGCCACCGCGACCGAACGGCTGACGTCGTCGGTCGCCCGCATCGGCGAGCAGGTCGGCCAGTCGACGCGCATCGCCAATCAGGCGGTGTCGCAGGCCAACGCCTCGCGCAACACCATGGACGGGCTGGCCCAGACGGCGCAGAAGATCGGCGACGTCGTCAGCCTCATCGCCAATATCGCGTCACAGACCAACCTGCTGGCGCTGAACGCCACCATCGAGGCGGCCCGCGCCGGCGAAGCGGGGCGCGGCTTTGCCGTCGTCGCTTCCGAGGTGAAGAGCCTCGCCAGCCAGACGTCGAAAGCAACCGAAGAGATCGGCCAGCAGATCGGCGCCATCCAGATGGCGACGCAGCATTCGGTCAATTCAATCACCGCCATCGCCTCGACCATCCAGGAGATCAATTCGATCGCCACGTCGGTGGCCAGCGCCATCGAGGAGCAGGGCGTCTCGATCGCCCACATCTCACGCAACGTGCAGGAAGCCGCCACGAGCACGCAGGAGGTGTCGCGCAACATCTACGGCGTCAACGAGGCGGCGATGGCGACCGGCAAGACCTCGTCGGTCGTCCTCGGGGCAGCGAGCGATCTTGCCGGCGAAGCGGACAAGCTCAGGAAGCGGGTCGACCAGTTCTTCGCCGCCATTGGCGCCGCATAGAGCGCGATGCTGTCGCATGAGATCATGCGACAGCTAAATTGGCGCTCCAAACTATTCATAGAGCGGGATGAGCCTCTCGACGTGAGCGGTGGCGCGCGCGCCGCATCCACCGCGGTTCCGAAGGGGTTGCGACCGGCCGGCGACTGCCGGCCGACGCCAACGGGGGCATGAGTCATCCGCCGCGATCAGCCGACCTCGATCAGTTGTAGGCTGCCGTCGGGCATGACCTCGGCGATGGTTCCCTTCGGCTCGCGGAAGAACAGGAGAATGCCGCCGAGCACTGCCAGTGCCGAACCGCCGATGGCCAGAAAGAAAATCTGCGGCGACGTCGACGACAGCAGCGTCAGATAGAGGACGCCGCCGACATTGCCGAACGCGCCGGCCAGCCCGGCAATCTGGCCGGTCAGGCGCCGCTTGATGATCGGGATGACGCCGTAGACCGCGCCGTTGGCGGCGTTGACGAACATCGAGCAGCCGATGGTGGCGGCAATTGCCAGCATCAGGCTTGAGCCGGCCGACATCGTCGACATCGCCAGGTAGCCGACGGCAACGCCGACGAGCACCATGATCAGCACCGGGCGGCGGCCGATCCTGTCGCCGAGCCAGCCGCCGACCGGCCGGGCGAAGAAGTTGGTGCCGCCGAAGAAGCCTGCCACCAGGCCGGCTTGCGCCAGACCGAGGCCGAACGTGTCCTTGAAGAACAGCGGCAGCATGGACACGACCGCCAGTTCGCCGCCGAACGTCACCATGTACATCAGGCAGAGGACGGCGACCTGGACGAAGCGGAAGCGCTCGAATTCAGGGACCGGCCCCTTGAACACATGCGCGTTCACCCGCCACGACAGCAGCGCCTGGTAGAGGAACAGCGCGCTCAGCCCGGCGAAGATGAGGAACGTGATCCCATCCGAGAGGAACTTCAGCTTGCCCGGTCCGAGCTGCCAGGTCATCAGGCCGAGCGCCACGTACATCGGCAGTTGCATCAGCAGCAGCAGCACGAAGTCGCCGCGGCTCGTCACTTCCATGGCGGCCGCCTTCTTCGGCTTGAAGTAGGTGGCGCCCGCCGGCGTATCGGTGACGGAGCGGTAGTAGACCACCGCGTAGACGATGGAGACGAGGCCGGTGACGCCGATCGCCCAGCGCCAGCCGTCCGGCCCACCGAACAGCGTCAGCAGCCAGGGCATCGTCAGCGCCGCGGCGGCGGAGCCGAAATTGCCGAAGCCGCCGTAGACGCCCTGCGCCGTGCCCATCTGCTTCGACGGAAACCATTCGCCGATCATGCGGATGCCGACGACGAAGCCGGCACCGACCAGTCCCAGGAGGAAGCGGGCAAGGGCCAGGGTGGCGAAATCCTGCGCCATCGCGAAGAACAGGCAGATGACGCCGGAGATGGCGAGCAGCGCCGCATAGGTGGCGCGCGGGCCGAAGCGATCGACGATGGCGCCGATGACGACGCGAGCCGGAATGGTGAGCGCCACGTTCAAGACGAGGATCGCCGAGACCTGTGCGTCGGATAGCGCGAATGTCGTGCGGATCGACGCCATCAACGGCGCGTGGTTGAACCAGACGAGGAACGACAGGAAGAACGCCAGCCAGCTCAGATGAAGAATTTTCATGCGTCCGCTGACGCGCAAAACCGAAAATTCAGGCACAGGGGTGCTGGACGTTGTAACGTCGGCCATGAGCATTGTCCTTTTCGATGAGGAAACCGCTCGCGGACGACAGACTCCGAGCCTTCGACGGAAGGGTCTTCGGACATCAGGCATGGCGGAACGGCGCTGTAGTCGGCACCGTTGCCGCATGACTGCAAATTTACGCATAGTGGACTTTCGCGCTCAAGGTTTAATCAGAAGGCATTTAGCTGAAATGTTGAGCAGCTGCGTCGCCGCATTTGGTGGCACGACCCGCGGCAGCAGCCATGATCCGCGCGCCCGCATGCGCCAACGTTCCGCCCCACGTCCCGGTCGTGCCCGGAGTCAAATCCGCTTGCACCGGGCTCGCGGCCCGGCCATCGTCCTCGTCGACGGCAACGAGGCGGGAGGGAGCCGAGCATGCTGAAACGTCTGATCGACCATTGGGTCTACGGCGGCGCGCTCGCCGGCGTCGTCATCCTGGCGCTGACGCCGATCCTGGCGCGCGGCTGGAGCCCCGCGCTCCTGGCCAGCTTCCTGTGTCTGCCGATCTACATGCTGCACCAATACGAGGAGCACGACGCCGACCGGTTCCGCCAGTTCGTCAACGCCCACCTCGGGGCCGGCCGCGCGGTGCTGACGCCGCTGACGGTGTTCATCGTCAACGTGCCCGGCGTCTGGGGGCTCGCCGCCGTCGGTTTCGCCGCATCGACCGTCGATGCCGGCTACGGGCTGATCGGGCTCTACCTCGTCGCCGTCAACGCCGTGGTGCACATCGTGCCCGCCATCCGCACGCGGACGTACAATCCCGGCCTGGTCACAGCGGTGGTGCTGTTCGTGCCGCTCGGCATCATCGGCATCGGCGCTGTCGACGCGGCGGGCGGCGGCACTATACTGCATCACGCCGAGGGACTGGCGCTGGCGATCGCCGTCCACCTGGCGATCATCGCGGCTGTGCTGTGGCGGCGGCACCGGCTCAGCCAGGCATGATGCCGTGGTCAGCGAGGACGGCCGGGTCGCAAACGGTCCAGAGGATGGCGGATCGGGCGGCGCCGGAACCGACCGTTTGCCGTCACAATCAGCGAGTGACTACCCGCTCCACGGCGATCATCTCTGCCGACTGGAGCCCAAATCCGCCACGCCCCCCGCCTGACGCTAAAGTATCGCCACGTCTTGGGCTCAAGCTCAATCCTGTCGCCATCCGTCCGCCGCACGAGGACCCCATGTATCGCACGTCCGAGATCTACATCGCCGGTCAATGGGTCGAGCCCATCGGGTCCGAAGCGATCAGCGTGATCAATCCGGCGACCGAGGAGGTCGTGGCCAGATTGGTGCTAGGGTCCGCAGCCGACGTCGACCACGCCGTGACCGCGGCGCGGGCTGCGTTCCCGGCCTTTGCCGCGAGCCCGAAGGCCGAACGCGTCGCGCTGTTGCGGCGGATCAGCGCAGCACTCGCCGCCCGCATCGACGATCTCGCCGCCGCCATGACGCTCGACATGGGGGCGCCGACGGCGTTCTCCCGCAATTCCCAGGCGCAATCCGGCATCGACCATATGGCGACGATGGCAGACGTGCTGGAGGCCTTCGAGTTCGATGCGATCCGGGGCGACACGCTCATCAGCCGCGAGGCCATCGGCGTCGTCGGCATGATCTGCCCATGGAACTGGCCGGTGAACCAGATCGCCTGCAAGGTCGCCCCGGCGCTCGCCGCCGGCTGCACCATGGTGCTGAAACCGAGCGAGATCGCGCCGCTGAGCGCGCTGGTATTCGCCGAATGCCTGCACGACGCCGGCGTGCCGCCTGGCGTGTTCAATCTCGTCAACGGTGACGGGCCGACGGTCGGCGCGGCGATCGCCGCCCACCGCGGCATCGACATGGTGTCGTTCACCGGCTCGACCCGGGCCGGCATTGCCGTGGCGAAGGCGGCGGCCGATACGGTGAAGCGGGTGGCGCAGGAACTCGGCGGCAATTCGCCCAACGTCGTGCTCGACGATGCCGATCTGGAAAAGGCCGTCAGCGAGGGCGCCCTCGCGGTATTCTCCAACTCCGGCCAGTCATGCGATTCGCCCGCCCGGATGCTGGTGCCAATGACGCGCATGCGGGACGCGGCAGCGATCGCCAAGCGGGTGGCCGACGGCTTGCGCGTCGGTCCGCCGACCGAACCCGGCATCGACCTCGGGCCGCTCGTCAGCCAGGCGCAATTCGACAAGGTGCAGCGGCTGATCGCAGCCAGCATCGAGGCCAGGGCGACACTGGTCGCCGGCGGGCTGGGCCGGCCGGCCGGGCTCGCTTGCGGCTATTTCGCCCGCCCGACGGTGTTTGCCGACGTGACGGAAGACATGCCGACCTTCGTCAACGAGGTATTCGGGCCGGTGCTGTCACTCATCGGCTATTCCGACGAGGACGACGCCGTCCGGCTCGCCAATCTGACCGAATACGGACTGGCCGGCCGGGTGCAGTCGGGTAACCTCGAGCGGGCACGGCGGGTGGCGCGGCGGCTGCGCGCTGGCTGGATCGAGATCAACGGCCCGGCCTTCGATTATCGCGCACCGTTCGGCGGCTACAAGCAGTCGGGCAACGGCCGCGAGTACGGCGAGTTCGGATTGCACGACTATCTGGAGATCAAGGGCGTGTTGGGCTGGGGGCGCTGAACGTCGCCCGGCACGGGCCCGGCATTCGCGCCTCGCTTCAGCGCGGCCGGGCGATGACGAGCGCGGCGAGGATGATGCCGCCGCCGAGCATCTGCAGCGCGCTGATCGCCTCGCCGACGACGAGGTAGGCGAGCAGCGCCGAGATCGGCGACTGGGCGAGCAGCACGATGGCGATGATGCCGACCGGCACGCGCCCCATGGCGATCGAGGTCAGCCCCTGGCCGATCGTGTGCGAGCCGATGCCGAGCGCCAGGACCGCCAGCCAGCCGGAGATCGAATGCGGCAGGAACACCGGCTCGGCGATCAGCGCCCAGCCGATCAGCGCGATCGCCGAGACGATGGCCGACCACAGTGTCGCGGCCGGACCGGCCAGCGACCGCCGGACCGACTTGATGAACAGGAGATAGGTCGCATAGGCGAAGGCCGCCACCAGTGCCCAGAGATCGCCGGCGTTGAGCGCCGACGGCGCCACCAGTCCGGCCATCACCCAGCCGCCGGCGAGCGCCAGGGCAAGTGCTACCCAGACCCGCCGCTCCGGCCGCTCGCCGAAGAAGATCAGGCCACCGATCACCGCGAAGATCGGCGCGATATTGCCGATGAAGGTGGCGTTGGTGACGCTGGTGCCGAACAGCGCGAAATGGAAGGTGGCGACGTCCAAAGTGAAGCCGAGGCCGGCGCCGATCACCGGCCAGATCAGGCTTTTCCAGGCAACGGCCGGCCGGCCGGGCCGCTCGCCATCGTTGCGGTCGGTGAGCGATGTCCACAGCATCAGGCCCGGCAGGGCGATGATCAGGCGCCAGGCGGCGCTCGACAACGGCCCGACGTCGGCAAAGCGCACGAAGATGCCCGACCAGGCGATGATGCCGGTGCCGATGAGAATGGCGGCCAACCCCACCGGATCGATGCGACGGCGGGGCAGCGCCCGCGGCGGCGGAACGGCGGATTGGGCAGTCGTTTCGGTCACGCAATGGCCTTGGCGGGGGGATCGGCTGCAGTTTCGGCGGACGGATGTCCCAAGTCAACGCAACAAACGCGACATGCCGGCCCTCGGGACCGGCATGCCTCAACGTCTCGCCGCAGCGCGTTGTTGGCGCCCGCATCGGGCCGGCAGGAGCGCTACGGCACGCTCGAACGCGCGAACGCGCAGCACTCTCAGCGCGGTCAGCCGACCAGTTCGAGCTCGGAGAAGAAGAAGGCGATCTCGACCTTGGCGGTCTCGGCAGCGTCGGAGCCGTGCACCGAATTCTCGCCGATCGACAGGGCGAAGTCCTTGCGGATGGTACCTTCGGCGGCGTTGGCCGGATTGGTGGCCCCCATCACCTCACGGTTCTTGGCGACGGCGCTCTCGCCTTCGAGCACCTGGGCGACAACCGGCCCGGCACTCATCTGCTCGACCAGTTCGCCGTAGAAGGGCCGCTCTTTGTGCACGGCATAGAAGGCGCCAGCCTGCGCCGGAGTCAGCCACACGCGCTTGGATGCGACGACACGCAGGCCGGCCTCTTCGAACTTGGCGACGATCTTGCCGGTCAGATTGCGCCGGGTCGCATCCGGCTTGATCATTGAAAACGTACGCTCGATCGCCATGGAAAATCCTCTCGCTTCAGACTGGAGGCCCCGCCGGCACATGACGCGCCGTCGGCAGGGCAAAATGCGGGGTCCGCCGCGGGTTTCGGGGGACGGCGGCTTATAGCCTGGAGCGATCCTCTCGCCAAGCCGTCGAAGCGGCTGGCGACGGCAATCGGTTGAGAGTCCCGCCAAAAACACGAACGCATGCCGCAGGGTTCACCCACGGCATGCGTTCGAAGACGGACTCCGGGAGGCTGGTCGGAGCCGCCGCTATTCAGTCGGCCTTCGGTCCGGGCCGCTGGTCTTCGGAGGTGTTGATCAGCTTCAGTTCGGCGACGTCTCCCGCCTTCTCCTTGACGGTGAAGCTCGGGATGATCGCGTTCTTGGCAACGATCGTGGTATTGGTCACCGGATCGGAGCGATAGACCAGCTTGCCGCTCGGGTCACGGAACTCCACCACCGCGCCTTTCGGCCCGATCAGTTCAACGTGGCTGACGACGCTCGCGGGATCGATATCACTGTAGGCGATCGGCGGCTTGACCGCCGCCGCAAGGCGATCGCCACGCAGGAGGGGTTGCGTGCCGATCGAGGCATTCACCGAGGTGAGAGCTACAAGACCAACCACCGCACCCGCGGCGAACCCGGCCCAAATCATCTTCCATTCGCTGCGCATAGGTGCCTCCCTATCGTTTGCACCCAGTCCGAGCGAACGCCAGATTCCACAACCCCTATTTGTCGACCCACTTCGGGTTCACGGCCATGGCGCGCCCATGACGGGGCAGCGGACGGTCGAAGCCTTGCAGTCGTCGGCTGGCCTGGCGGCGCACGTTAGCGCCTCCTTCCACAGCACTCCTATTGCCGCGGCGGTCAGGGCCTGAAGCCTGTATTGCGTTCGTATGCTCCTCATATAGGGAGCAATCGTTACTTCTGCTTTGTCCCACTGCATCGAATCGTTTCAATAAACCGTGAAAATTAGCGGCTAGCGTTTCTGAAATGGAAACGGGGCAGCCAGATCTCGCTCACGCGTGCTGCCGCCCTGCCGAAACGCCCGGAAATCCCGTTCATCGGCAGTGACCGCGACGTCTCAGGGTGCGGTCGAAAATCCGGTGAAGGCGATGTCCGGCGCACTTGTATTGTGGATCGACGGCATCGAGCGGCCGAAAACGACTTCGGTCGCGGGCGCGGACGTGAAATCGGCGATCGACGTGGTCACCTGCTGACCGCCGGCGCTCGGCCGCACGCGCACTTCGGCCGCATCCGAACGAGCCGGGGTGACGAACATCGAGCGCAGCGCGGCGAAGCCCTCGGCACTAGCCGTATCGACGCCCGTGAGCACGACGTCGACGCGGGCATGGCCGGAGCGGATGTCGGTCACCGTGGCGACCGCCTTGCCGCCGCGCGCGAATTCGATCGTAAAGCTCAAGCGCTTGGGGTCGAATTCGACCGACTTGTAGGCGACGAACGGCCGCGTCGAAGTCTCGATCGGTCCCATCAGGAACGACGAGCCGTAGGCGACTTCCTTCATCTCCAGCGGCGGCAGCGTCTTCAGCCGCCAATAGCCGTCCTGCGGATAGAACACCAGGAACTCGACCGGCCCGCTGGCAGTCTTGCGCCACAGCTGCACCAGATGCAGGAAGTTCTGCGTCAGCTTGCCGACCTTCACCGGCACGACCGTCGGCCGCCAGAAGTCCGGATAGACAACGCCTTTCAGGATGTACTGGTCGTCCTCATAGAGGACCGCCGTCGGCGGCACGTAGGGATGCGGGTCCGGCGCCCAGTCCTGGCCGAAGGAGCAATCGGTGAAGTCCGGCAGGGTCGAATCGCGCACGATCGAGGCGAGATACGGCACCGCGCGCGCCTCGACGGCGAAATGGCTGACCTTGGGCGCCGACAGCGTGAAATAGACGTTGTCCTCTTCGGCACACTTGGTCGCAACCGTGTGGTTCGTCACCTCGACGGCGGCCACGTCGGCGGCGAGCGCCGGAGCGCCGGAACCTGCGGAGGCAACGGCTGCGGCGACCAGGGCAAGAGCGACGGCCGAGGCCAGGCGCTGAAGGACTGACGGGATCATGGAGGCTCCTCGATCGAAGCGGCCGGGCAGATCGATGCCGCCCGCCCGAACCGAAAAGACCAATGATCGCCGCATCCGCCCTGTCAAGAGGATCGCGGCGCGCCCGCCCCGAGGCAGAGCGGGGCGGCGGATGCGCCAGCGCGATGGACCAGTGCGATGGACCCATGCGACGGGCCTCCACCCGGATGCGGCATTCGGCTGCACCTGCGCATTTGCGCCTATTATCAACTGGCAGATCGACCGCCCGCAGCCGGTCGCGAGTGCAAGACAGAAGCGATCGCCCGATGAAGCGGCTTTAGTCTGATTAATAGCTCCTCCTGCCACCTTTTCGAGCGTCTACTCGCGGCGATGCCAGCATAGGTTCGCCGAATCGGCAAGCCGTACTTCCCTCAACGTTGCCCACACCACACTCTACCGCCCGGCGGCGGCGGATGTTCGATACTATTCATCTGATCGGAGAACGTACATCTGCGGTGCCACGCCCTGATCTCATCTAGTAGCCAAGCCTGCGAAAGTGTAGCTAAGTAATCGGCTACAAATACGCTTAAGCGTTCATTAAGCACTGGTATGTATAGGCTTTCGAATATGGCAGACGTCTCGCTTGAGTCTGCCAGCGCGCATTTGGGTGCCTTCGGGCGCCGAGCGAACCGCCAGATTCCGTGCAGAGCCGCGGCATCACAAAAGCAGCTCTCGGGCAGGAGGAGGCTGAAAAGTGCTTTCGAGACTATCCATTAAGAGCAAGATCACCTTCGGTTTCGGCATCATCCTGCTTCTCATGCTCGGCGGTGGCGCCGTCGTGCTCATGGCGCTCCAGGACCTCGGCAGCAGTTCGACCGCCGTCGATGTCCGCAACAAGGAAGCCGACGCCAGCCGGGATATCGACCGCGCCTTCGTCCAGCTGCGGTTTTCCACTGCCGATTTCGCCGCCAAGGGCACCGAGGCTGCCAAATCGACGGCAGAGGTCGCGCTGATCCGCGCCGAGGCGGCCGTCGGCGCCGGCACATCGGTCATCGTCGATTCGCACCGCAGGGACGTCGTCGGCAAGATCGCCAGCCTGCTCAAGGACTACAAGGCGGCGTGGAACGACCTCTCCACCTTGAAGCTCGAGCAGAATACGTTGACCGAGCAGTCGATCAAGCCGGACCTGGAGAAGATCCGCATTCGTGCCAGCTTCCTGCAGACCAAGCTTGCCGCCGTCGGCGACGATTCGCTGATGCCGATCGCCAACAAGATCGTCGAGTTGGCCGGCGTCGTCCGCGTCTCCGCCGTCTACATCGTCGCCTTCGCCGACCAGGCGGCGCTGCAGCAGGCCGATTCCGCCGTCGCCGGCATCCAGCAGCGCATCGATATCATCGCCAGCAGGCTTGCCGGCGGCCAGGAGGAATCGACCGCCAAGCAGTTCGCCAAGCTCGTCGCCGAGTTCCAGAAATCCTACCAGCGCTCGGCGGCAATCTCCCGCAGCCTGGCGCAGATCACCGACGAGCGCATGGGGCCGCAGACCGACGAGATCACCAAGCTCACCGACGAGATCCGGCTGACCGCCGGTCAGGACGCACAGAGCTTCCGCGACAACGCCGCCAGCGTCTTCGAAGAGACGCGTCAGGAATTGATGATCGGCGCCATCGCCTGCCTGATGTTCGGCATCGGCGTCGCCTGGGCCATCGGCCAGTCGATCGCCAAGCCGGTGATCGGCATTTCGACGGCCATGAAGCGGCTCGCCGACGGCGATCTCGAAGCTCCGATCCCGGGACTGGGGCTCAAGACCGAAATCGGCATCATGGCCAATACGCTGAAGATCTTCCGCGAGAGCCTGATCGAGGGCGCGCAGCTCAGGGCCGAGCAGGACGAGCGCGAGCGTCAGTCGACGATCGAACGGCGCGAGCAGATGCAGCAGATGGCCGACCAGTTCGAGCACGCCGTCGGCGGCATCGTGCGCGAGGTCGCCTCGGCGAGCGAGAACCTCAAGAGCTACGCCCAGGACATGTCGGCCGCCTCGCAGGAAGTGCAGGCGCAGGCCGACGGCGTCGGCGCGGCATCGAAGCGCGCGGCGACGTCGGTCGCCACCGTCGCCGCCGCCACCGAGGAACTGTCGTCCTCGACCGGCGAGATCAACCGTCAGGTCAGCGAATCCGCCGCCGTCGCCAACGAGGCAGTGCAGGAGATCGAACGCGCCGCCGGCAAGGTCGAGGAACTGTCGGCCGCGGCCGAGCGCATCGGCAATGTCGTCGACCTCATTTCCAACATCGCCTCGCAGACCAACCTTCTCGCCCTCAACGCCACCATCGAGGCGGCACGCGCCGGCGAATCGGGCCGGGGCTTCGCCGTCGTCGCGGCGGAAGTGAAGCAGCTCGCCGACCAGACAGCCCGCGCCACCTCGGAGATAGCCACGCAGATCGGCGGCATCCAGACCTCGACCGCCCAGTCGATGGACGCGATCCGCGGCATCGCCGCCGTCATTACCCGGATGAACGAATCCTCCTCGACGGTCATCACCGCCGTGGGCGAACAGGGCGAAGCCGCGCAGGAAATCGCCTCGAGCGCGCAGGTTGCGGCCGAGGGAACGCAGACGGTGCAAGCTTCGATCGAGCGCGTCGGCCGGGCGGCGCGCCGCTCATCCGACAATTCCGACAAGGTGTTGACCGCCTCCAACGCCTTGGCGGCGCAGAGCCACAAGCTGTCGGAGGAACTCGGCGGCTTCCTCCGGAAAGTCAGGGCCGGCTGAGCCGACCCACCAATTGTTCGCGGTTTGGACCGGCGCTGGGCGACCAGGCGCCGGTCCGGTCTTTTCCGGACGGCCGGTCCGCAATCCCACTTGCGGCATCGGGGCACATGCGCAAGCAGCTGAAAGCCGTTCATTTTTGCCGGCTTTTGCTCTATAGAGCGCGTCCATGCCGATGATCACCACGACTGCCGACCTCGCCGAGGCTTGTTCCCGCCTCTCCCGCCACGCCTACGTCGCCGTCGACACCGAGTTCCTGCGCGAGACGACCTATTGGCCGAAGCTCTGCGTGGCGCAGCTGGCCGGCCCCGATACCGCCGTCATCGTCGATGCGCTGGCGCCCGGCCTCGACATGGCGCCGTTCCTCGAGCTGATGCGCGACGAGCGGGTGGTGAAAGTATTCCACGCCGGCCGGCAGGATATCGAGATCATCTTTCGGCTCGGCGACTTCGTGCCGCACCCGGTGTTCGACACGCAGGTTGCGGCGATGGTGTGCGGCTACGGCGAATCGATCTCCTACGACCAGCTGGTGCAGAAGATCTCCGGCGATCACATCGACAAGTCGTCGCGCTTCACCGACTGGACGCGGCGACCGCTGACCGAAAAGCAGCTGGCCTACGCGCTGTCCGACGTGACCCACCTGCGCGACGTCTACCACAACCTCGCCGCCCGCATCGCCGAACAGGGGCGAGCAGACTGGGTGAACGACGAGATGCGCGTGCTCACCTCGCGCTCGACCTACGACCAGCGCCCGGAAGATGCCTGGGAACGGCTGAAGATGCGGATCCGCAAACCGGTCGATCTGGTCATCCTCAAGGAACTCGCCGCCTGGCGCGAACGCGAGGCACGCGCCCGCGACGTGCCGCGCTCGCGGGTGATGAAGGACGAAGCCATCTACGAGATCGTCGGCGAACAGCCGAGCGATGTCGCCGCCCTCGGGCAGTTGCGCTCGCTGTCGCGCGGCTTCGAGCGCTCGCGCCAGGGCGAGGAGATCATCGCCTGCGTCAAGCGGGCGCTGGCGACGCCGAAGGACCAGCTGCCGGTCGTACCGAAGCCGAAAGTGACGCCGGAGGGAGCGTTCGCCGCCATCGACCTGTTGAAGGTGTTGTTGAAGCTGGTTGCGGAACGGCACGGCGTCGCCGCCAAGGTGATCGCCACGGTCGACGAACTCGAAGCCATCGCCATCGACGACGATGCGGACGTGCCGGCGCTCACCGGCTGGCGGCGCGAGCTGTTCGGCGTCGCAGCGCTGGAACTGAAGCATGGGCGGCTGGCGCTCACCTTCGACGGCAAGCGGGTCGTCACCCGGGCGACGAGCGAGGCGGAGCGGCTGCCGGCGGCGCGCTGACGCTTGCCGTCTCAGTCGCCGTCGTGGTGTGACGAGCGGCCGCTCTTGATGGCGCCGCGGCGGGTCTTGGCGTCGAGCCGGCGCTCCTTGGACGCACGGGTCCGACGGGTCGGACGGCGCGGCGGCGGCCGCGGTTCGGCCGCCTCCCGGATCAGCGCGATCATCCGCTCGCGCGCATCGGCGCGATTGCGCTCCTGCGTGCGGAAGCGATCGGCGCGGATGACCACGACGCCGTCGAGCGTCATGCGCCGGCCGGCGAGGCGCGACAGCCGCCATTTCACCAGATCGGGCAGATTGGGCGTCGCGGCGACGTCGAAGCGCAGATCGACGGCGGTCGACACCTTGTTGACGTTCTGGCCGCCCGGCCCGGAGGCCCGCATGAAGCTTTCGACGAATTCCTCGTCGTCGAGCGCGATCGCCGCTGTGATTTCGATTGCCACGGCCTAGTCCTTCGGCGCCGGGAGGGGCTCGGGCATCTCCCCGGCGGCAGTCAAGTAATCGAGGATCGCATTCGCCGTCACCTCGTCGGTGACGAGCGTCGTCGGCTTGAACAGGCGCGCGGCGCCGATGATCGCCTCGATCTTGTCGAGGCCGCCGGACGACAGCACGCGGATCGGCGCGGCGGCAAGATCCTTATACCCGACGCCCATGACGCGCTCGTCGATCGGATGCACGACCGGGTTGCCGTGGATGTCGAAATAGCGATAGAGCACGTCGCCGACGGCACCAATGGCAATCAGCGAGGCGCGTTCCTCCTCGCTGACATAGCCGAAGCGATAGGACGTGCTGGTTTCCTTCACCGAGCCGATCGAGGCGACCACCGCGTCAAGCCGTTCGGCCATGTCGAGGATCTGGCCGATGCCGCAGCGTTCGACCAGCGCCCTGCGGGTCTCGGCCGAATCGACCAGTGCCGGCGCGGCGATGAGATAGCAGTCGGCGTGGAAGGTGCTGGCGAAGCGCCAGGCGAACTCGGCCGGATTATACTGCTTGACGAAGGCGATGCCGCCCAAGAGCGAGACCACGTCGAGCCCGGCCATCGGCCGGTCGTCGATGACGTCGAGCGCCCGCATCAGCGTGCGCCCCCAGCCGACGCCGATGCGCATGCCCGGACGGATGATCTCCATCAGCACCTGACCGGTGGCGGCACCGACAACCGCGATCGGATCGGAATTGGGCCCGGCCATCGGCGCGACCACCGCCTCGCCGATGCCGAGCGCCCGCTCGAGGCCGAACTCCAGCCGCGGCAGGTCGGCGATGTCGCGGGCAAGCGAGATCTTCACTTCCTGCAGTGCGCGGGCGTCGGCAAGCAGCCGCACCACCGTGACCCGGCCGATGCCGAGCGCCTCGGCGATGGCGCTCTGCGTCATGTCCTCGACGTAGTACATCCAGGCGGCCCGAAGCCTTAGCCGCGACGAGCGCCGGCCCGCCACCCGCTCGACATCGCCACCACCGTCTGCGCCTTTGTCCGATCCAGGGCGTCCGTTCATCTTGTTGTCTCTGCCTTAGAACCTGTGGATGGCAGGTGACGGGCTGCCATGCCACTTCAAATAGAGGAATTCGAGCGGTCTGCCGAGGTTTCTGTTGAGAACGCCGGCAATCCTCCGCCGCCGCGCTATGAGGGCTGTGCCAAACTGGTCACAGTGCCGCAAATTTGCAACAATTGGTGCTGACCATGCCGCCGGCCTGACGGCAGGAGGGCCCGCCAAAGCTGCCGACCGGGGTTTTGCCGCAACACGTCGGCCGCCCGTCGGCAGGTCGGCGGGCGCAGGCTCCGCCCGGCAGGACTTCCCGGACGCGGGTTCCAATCGGGTCGGTCGCCTTGGTACGTCGGCTTCGGGCGGACCGAGGGGGCAGGAAACCGGCCGCGCCAGCAGTCGCAACGAGACGAATTCAGACCGGGAAGCGCATGAACTCCGATCAGCCGATCCTGACGATCCCCAAACACGTCACCGCGCCGCTCGGTGCGGCCGGCCGCAAGGTGCGCGCCGCCGGGCTGATCACCGTGGTGATCGCGCTGGCGTCGGTGATCGCATCCTTCCTGATCCTTACCGATTCGACCCCGATCACCCCGACCGAGGCGGTCGTGTCGCTGGCGCTCACCGTCAACGGCATCCTGCTCATCTTGCTCGCCGGACTGATCGCCTGGGAGGCGATCGGACTGTTCATGGCCTGGAAGACCGGCCGCGCCGCCGCGCGCCTGCACTGGCAGATCATCGCGCTGTTCTCGATCATCGCCACGGCGCCGGCGGTGCTGCTCGCCATCATGGCCTGGGTGACGCTCGACCGCGGCCTCGACCGCTGGTTCGAGACCCGCACGCGCACGATCGTCGAGAATTCCGCCAGCGTCGGCAACGCCTATCTTCTGGAACACACGCGGGCGCTCAGAGGCGACGCCATCGCCATGGCGACCGACATCGACCGCGCCGAGCCGATCTACGAAAACGAGCCGTCGCGCTTCGACGCCATCTTCCAGAGCCAGGCGGCGTTGCGCATCATTCCGGCGGCCTTTCTCATCAAGCGCGACGGCACGATCGTCACCAAGGTGCTGCTGGACGACAGCTGGAGCGACCTGAAGATGCCGCCGGAAGCGGCCATGGCCGACGCCGAATCGGGCGAGCCGGTGGTCATCTCGCCGGGCTCGACCAATCAGGTCGGCGCGGTGATGAAGCTGAAGGAATACGACGACCTCTACCTCTATGTCGCCAGGCCGCTTGCCCAGGACACGCTGCACCAGGTGCGACTGGCGCAGGAGGCCGCCGACGACTACCGCCATCTCGAACAGTCGCGCACCGGCGCCCAGCTTGCCTTCGGCGTCATCTTCATCGGCGTCGCCTTCATCCTGCTGCTCGCCGCCGTCTGGCTCGGCATCGGCTTCGCCAACCGGCTGGTGGCCCCGATCCGCCGCCTGATCCTTGCCGCCGACTACGTGTCGAAGGGCAATCTCGCCGTGCAGGTGCCGGTGCGACCGAAAGAGGGCGACCTCGCCCACCTCGGCGCCACGTTCAACACCATGACGACGGAACTGCGCCTGCAGCGCGCTAAGCTGGTCGAGGCCAACAGTCAGCTCGACCGGCGGCGGCGCTTCACCGAGGCCGTGCTCGCCGGCGTCACCGCCAGCGTCATCGGCGTCGATGCCGATGACCGGCTGACGCTGCTCAACCGCTCGGCGCAGGCGCTGCTCGACACCGGCGAGGTGGACTCGCTCGGCCGGCCGGTGGCCGAGGTGGTGCCGGAAGTAAGTCCGCTTCTCGCCGAGGCGCGCTCCACCGACGGCGCCGACAAGCGGCAATGGCAGATCGCGGTCAGGCGCGCCGGCATGGAGCATACGGTCGCCGTCAGGATCACCAACGAATCCGACGACGGCAGCGAGCAGGAGACCGACGGGGGCAGCGTCGGCAGCCTCGTCGTGACGCTCGACGACATCACCGACCTCGTCACCGCCCAGCGCTCCTCGGCTTGGGCCGACATCGCCCGCCGCATCGCGCATGAGATCAAGAACCCGCTGACGCCGATCCAGCTGTCGGCGGAACGCATCCGCCGCCGCTATTCCAAATATGTCGGCGAGGATCATCAGGTGTTCGACCAATGCGTCGATACCATCATCCGCCAGGTCGGCGACATCGAGCGGATGGTCAACGAGTTCTCCTCGCTGGCGCGGATGCCGAAGCCGCAGATGGATCCGGGCAACATCGCCGATGCGCTGAAAGAGGCGGTGTTCCTGCAGGGCGTCGGGCATCCGGACACGGAATTCGTCATCGACTTGGGCGACGAACCGCTGGTCGGCCGCTACGACCAGCGGCTGCTGTCGCAAGCCTTTACCAACATCGTGAAGAATGCCGCCGAGGCGGTCGAGGCCGTGCCGGCGGCGATCCGCGGCAAGGGACGGGTCGAAGTGAGGGCGCGCCGCGACGGCAGGTCGATCGTCGTCGACGTCATCGACAATGGCATCGGCCTGCCGACGGAAAACCGGCACCGGCTGCTGGAGCCCTATGTCACGACGCGCGAGAAGGGCACGGGTCTCGGGCTCGCCATCGTGCGCAAGATCATGGAGGACCACGGCGGCCGCATCGAACTGCTGGACGCCCCGGCGGCTGCGACCGGCGGGCGCGGCGCCTTGATGCGGCTGACGCTGCCGGCATCGGACGACCGGATGGACGAGCCTGGCGCCAATGCAGCGCCAAAACCGCCGCCTGCCGCCGAGGTGCCGCCCGAGGCCGTCGGGCCGACGTGACCCGCCCTCCGCATTCCCGCCGCCGATCTGAACTTGAATTCAATATAGAAGCAGAAAAACCATGGCATCGGACATTCTCATAGTCGACGACGAGAGCGACATCCGCGAGTTGGTAGCCGGGATCCTCGACGACGAGGGCCACGGGACGCGGACGGCGGCCAGCAGCGACGACTGCCTGGTCGCGATCGAAAGACGCCGGCCTTCGCTGGTGTTCCTCGACATCTGGCTGCAGGGCAGCCGGCTCGACGGTCTTGCGCTCCTCGATGCGATCAAGGCGCAGCACCCGGACATGCCGGTGGTGATGATCTCCGGCCACGGCAACGTGGAAACCGCCGTCTCTGCCATCAAGCGCGGCGCCTACGACTACATCGAGAAGCCGTTCAAGGCCGACCGGCTGCTGCTGGTCGCCGACCGAGCGCTCGAAGCCTCGAAGTTGAAGCGCGAGGTGAAGGAGCTGCGGGAGAAGTCGGCCGACACGTCCGACCTGCTCGGCTCTTCGCCCGGGATGAACCAGCTCCGGAACCAGATCGAGCGGGTCGCGCCGACCAACAGCCGGGTGATGATCTCCGGCCCGTCCGGCGCCGGCAAGGAACTGGCGGCGCGCATGCTGCACCAGCTCTCCGCCCGCACGGCCGGCCCGTTCGTCGTCATCAACGCCGCAGCCATCACGCCGGATGCGATGGAGGTCGAACTGTTCGGCACCGAGACCGGCGCATCGTTCAGCCGCAAGGTCGGCGCGCTGGAAGAAGCGCACGGCGGCACGCTCTATCTCGACGAAGTGGCCGACATGCCGCGCGAGACGCAGGGCAAGATCCTGCGCGTGCTGGTCGACCAGACCTTCACCCGCGTCGGCGGCGCCACGCGCGTCCAGGTCGACGTGCGCGTGGTATCGTCGACCGCGCGTGACCTGCCGCGCGAGATCCAGGACGGGCGCTTCCGCGAGGACCTGTTCCATCGCCTGGCCGTGGTGCCGATCCGGGTGCCGTCGCTGGCCGAGCGGCGCGAGGACATTCCCCTCCTCGTCGGCCACTTCATGGAGCAGATCAGCCGGTCCACCGGACTTCCCATCCGCAAGATCGGCGACGACGCCATGGCGGTCCTGCAGGCGCACGACTGGCCGGGCAACATCCGCCAGCTCAGGAACAACGTCGAGCGGCTGATGATCCTGACCCGCGCCGATCCGGAGGCGATCATCACTGCCGATCTGCTGCCGGCCGAGGTCGGCGCCATGCTGCCGTCGCTGCCGACAGGGACCGGCGGCGAGCACCTGATGTCGCTGCCGCTCAGAGACGCGCGCGAGATCTTCGAACGCGAATATCTGATGGCGCAGATCAACCGCTTCGGCGGCAACATCTCGCGCACGGCCGAATTCGTCGGCATGGAGCGCTCGGCACTGCACCGGAAACTCAAGTCCCTCGGCGTCGGCTGACCCCGGCGCGAACCGTCTCCGGGCTCCCCGGACGTCATCCCGAGCGAGATCGGCCATGCCGGTCGTGGGGGCGACAGCCGGGAGACCCGAAACCGGCGAGCCATGCGGCCCCGGCGCCATTACCGTCTGAGCGCCTGTGCCGACCGCCTTCGATCCACCCTCCGAAAGTCCCGATCATGTCGCCTTCCCTTTCGCCCGGCCGCGCCAAGGCACCCAACGGCCGCATCGCCTATGTCAACGGCCGCTATATCCCGCACGCCCGCGCCTCGGTCCACATCGAGGACCGGGGCTATCAATTCGCCGACGCCGTCTACGAGGCCTGCGAGGTGCGCGACGGTGCCATCATCGACCTGACGCGCCACCTCGACCGGCTCGACCGCTCGCTCGCCGCCTTGCGCATCTCCCGTCCGATGAGCCGGCCGGCGCTGGTCTTCATCGTCCGCGAGGTGGTCCGGCGGAACCTCGTGCACGACGGCTCGGTCTATCTGCAGGTCGGGCGCGGCGTTGCCCGGCGCGATCATCCGTTCCCGAGCGCGCCCGTCGCCCCGAGCATCGTGATCACCGCCAAGCACACCGACCGGGCGACCAGCGAGCGGCTGGCGAGCGCCGGCATCGGCGTCATCACCCTCGCCGACAACCGCTGGGGACGGGTCGACATCAAGACAGTCGGGCTCCTCGCCAACGTGCTGGCCAAGCAGGCAGCGCGCGAGGCGGGCGCCCGCGAGGCATGGTTCGTCGACGCCGGCGGATTCGTCACCGAGGGCGGCTCGTCGAATGCCTGGATCGTCACCGCCGACGGCAAGCTGGTCACTCGCCCCGACAGTGCGGCGATCCTGTCCGGCATTACCCGGCGCGGCGTGTTCGACGTGGCCAAAGTCGCCGGCCTGACGGTGGAATTGCGCCCCTTCACCGTCGCAGAGGCCAAGGCGGCGCGCGAGGCCTTCGTCACCTCCGCCACGTCGATCGTGTTACCGGTCGTCGCGATCGACGGCAATCCGGTCGGCAACGGCCATCCGGGATCGATCGCGCTCGAGCTCAGACTTCGCTTCCACGATGTGGCCGAGGCAACACTTGTGGTCAATTGAGGCATGACGTGGAAATCGGGGTTTGGCCTCGGCGGCAAATCGTGCTTGACTAGGGGCGGGTAAAGTCGGTGCTTCGTGTCACGAGGTGCCGCGTTTGTGTTTGCTCTACGGCAGGCTTGCAGGAGTTCGCGGTCGGGAGCGGAATTGGTGTGTCGTCCATGGCGGTGCACTGAGGGAGCCGAATAGCAAGTCAAGGACACCGTCGGGCGACAGCTGCCGCTCGACCAATAAGCCCGTTAAAGGAAAAGGTCTTCAATAAGATGGCGGATCGCGCGCAAAACCTTCAGGACACGTTCCTCAACTATGTTCGTAAGAACAAGACGCCGCTGACGATTTTTCTGGTGAATGGCGTCAAGCTTCAGGGCGTCGTAACCTGGTTCGATAACTTCTGCGTCTTGCTTCGGCGCGATGGGCATTCTCAACTCGTCTACAAACACGCCATTTCGACCATCATGCCGGGATCGCCCCTGCAGTTGTTCGAACCCACAGACGAGGCAGGTGCCTGATTGCAATCGCTCGATAGCGACGATATCGAGGCCCGCGGACCGCGCGGGCCGATAAACCGCAAGGCCGGTCCCACACGCACGATCGTCGTGGTTCCCTTCCACGCGAAGGACAGGCCGGAGGATCGCCGCGGCGAAGCTGCGGATGAGCCCAGGGTGCGCCGGTCGCTGGAAGCGCGACGCGAGGAGGCGGTCGGACTGGCGCGGGCGATCGACCTCGAGGTCATCGACTGCATCACGGTCAAACTGACCACGCTGCGCCCGGCCACGCTGATCGGCACCGGCAAGATCGACGAGATCAAGGTCGCTATTCTGGCCGGCGAGGTCGAACTTGTCGTGGTCGATCACGCCCTGACGCCAGTGCAGCAGCGCAATCTGGAGCGCGCCTGGAACGCCAAGGTGCTCGACCGCACCGGGCTGATCCTGGAAATCTTCGGCGAGCGCGCCCGCACCAAGGAAGGCCGGCTGCAGGTCGAACTGGCGCACCTGAACTACCAGAAGAGCCGGCTGGTCCGCTCCTGGACCCACCTGGAGCGCCAGCGCGGCGGCTTCGGCTTCCTGGGCGGCCCGGGCGAAACGCAGATCGAGGCCGACCGGCGGCAGTTGCAGGAGCGCATCGCGCGGCTGGAGGCCGACCTCGACGCCGTCAAGCGCACGCGCGAGTTGCACAGGAAGAACCGCAAGAAGGTGCCGCATCCGATCGTGGCACTCGTCGGCTATACCAATGCCGGCAAATCGACGCTGTTCAATCTGCTCACCCGTGCAGATGTGGTGGCGAAGGATCTGTTGTTCGCCACACTCGATCCGACGCTCAGGAGCGTCGTGCTGCCGCACGGCGGTCAGGCGATCCTGTCGGATACCGTCGGCTTCGTCTCCGACCTGCCGACGCATCTGGTCGCAGCCTTCCGCGCGACGCTCGAGGAGGTGATCGAGGCGGACTTGGTGCTGCACGTGCGCGACATGGCGCACGAGGACGCGGCGGCGCAAGCCGACGACGTCACCGACGTGCTCCGGGTGCTCGGGCTCGACGCGCACGATCCGGAGCGCTTCATCGAGGTGTGGAACAAGATCGACAAGCTCGACGCGGAGGCGCGCCAGCGCATGCTCGCCGACGGCGGCCACGAGGCCGGCAAGGGACCCGCCAGCGTGCCGGTCTCGGCCCTGACCGGCGAAGGCGCCGACCGGTTGATGGCGCTGATCGAGGACCGGCTCAACCGCGACCGCGCCCGCTTCCATCTTGCCGTGCCGGCGGCGGAGGGCGCGCTGGTCGCCTGGCTCTACCGTTCGACCGAGGTGCTAGCCCGCGCCGACCACGAGGCGATCGTCGACCTTGAGTTGCGCGTGCCGCCGAAGGCGCTGGACCTGTTCCGCTCACGCGCAGGCCGGTATATCCAGCAGGATGGGTAGTGTCGCGGGCAGGCCCGCAAGTGCATGGCCGTTTCTGCCTCAATTTCCGTCATTGCGAGCGAAGCGAAGCAATCCAGAAAACAAGAAAAAGGCTCTGGATTGCTTCGCTTCGCTCGCAATGACGATTTGCCAATTGGCTCAATACTGGAACGGCCGAACCCGGTTCGGTCACACCTTGTCCTTCGCCTGCTGCCAGATCGCTTCCATCTCGTCGAGGCTGGCGTCTTCCAGCCGACGGCCGGCGGCGCCGAGCACCGCCTCGATGTGACCGAAGCGGCGGCGGAACTTTTCGTTGGTGCGGCGAAGCGCCGCGTCCGGATCGACCTTCAGATGCCGGCCGAGATTGGCGACGGCGAACAGGATGTCGCCGAGTTCGTCCTCCAGCCGGTCGTGCGGTGCGGCGGCATCGATCTCGGCCTCGAGCTCGCCGAGCTCTTCGCGGATCTTGTCGATCACCGCCTTCGGATCGTTCCAGTCGAAGCCGACCTTGCCCGCCCGCTCCTGCAGCTTCACGCCTTGCGCCAGGCCCTGCAGCACGCGCGGCACGTCGTCGAGCAGGCTGTTCGCCGATGCTTCTGCGTCGATGCCGAGCGCCGCCTTGGCCGCGGCTTTTTCCGCCTTTTCCTCCGCCTTGATGCGCGCCCAGGCCTCCTTCACCATGCCGGCAGTCCGGGCATCGCCGTCACCGAACACGTGCGGATGGCGGCGAATCATCTTCCTGGTGATGTGCTCGACCACCGTGCCGAAGTCGAAGGATCCCTCCTCCTCCGCCATGCGGGCGTGAAAGACCACCTGGAGGAGGAGATCGCCCAATTCCTCGGCGAGATCGACCGCGTCGTGCCGCTCGATGGCATCGACCACCTCATACGCCTCTTCCAGCGTGTAGGGGGCGATCGACCGGAACGACTGTTCGAGATCCCACGGGCAGCCGGTCACCGGTGTGCGGAGCGCCGCCATGATCTCGATCAGGCGGGAGATATCGCGCGAAGGGGTCATGGCGTCAGCTTTCGGAACTGAGAATTCGGCGGAGGCGTTGCGGTCAGGCCGATGCGTAGCCCGTTGCCGGACCTCTCGCAAGGCGGCGGCTTGGCATGCCAGCCCCCTAAGCTACATCAAGTGTCGGGAGGTGTGCGGGCCGGAACAGACATGCCATCACGCTGGCGCCGGCCACAGTGGAATTGGAACATCTGTATTGACGCATGCTTACTATGTACAGTACATCAGCGAGCAGGACAGAGCGGTTCTGCGACGGCAGCACAGGCGAACAGGGATTCTCCGGAAAAGCGTCGATACAAACGCGGGGTAAAATAGGCTAGCTATGCCGCGAGCCCGCCCCAATCCTGCGGTTGGGCTCTGTGGCGGCGGACGGCGCCCGTTGGGGGACCGCCGGCCCTGCCCGCTTTAGGAGAATTCGCATGCGTGCCATCGCCGAGGTCGGTCTTTCGGCAGAACTCGCGGCCGCCACCGCCGGACGCCAGCCCGTCACCATCGGGCTCGTCGGCGCCGGCCAGATGGGGATCGACCTGATGGTCCAGCTCAGGCTGATGAAGGGCATCAGGCTTGGCGCCATCTCGGGGCGACGGCTGGACCTGCTGAAGGCCTCGGCGGAGACCGCCGGCTACCGCGAAGACGATTTCGTCGTGTCCGGTTGCGGCACGGCGGTCGACCGGTCGATCGAAATGGGGCGTCTGGCGCTCGCCGAGAACTACGAATCGCTGTGCGCGGCCGGCCGCGTCGACGTGGTCATCGATGCCACCGGCAATCCCAATACCGGCGCCTCGATCGCGCTCACCGCGATGAAGCATGGCAAGCACATCGTCATGCTGAACGTCGAGGCCGACATCACCATCGGCCGGTTTCTGAAGGCCGAAGCGGCCAGGGCCGGCATCATCTACACCGGGGCGGCCGGAGACGAGCCGACCTCGACCCTGGAGATCATCGGCTTCGCCCAGTCGCTCGGGCTCGACATCATCGCCGCCGGCAAGGGCAAAAACAACGCCCTGAAGTTCGACGCCATGCCGGAGGACTACGAGGAAGAAGCGCGAACGCGCAACATGAACGGCCGCATGCTGGTGGAATTCGTCGACGGCACCAAGACGATGGTGGAAATGACGGCGCTCGCCAACGCCACCGGTCTGGTGCCCGACGTTCCCGGCATGCACGGCCCGGCCGCCTCGATCGACGATCTGGCCGGCGTTCTCTGCACGCGCGAAGACGGCGGCATCCTGAGCCAAGCCGGCGTCGTCGACTATTCCATCGGCAAGGGCGTGGCGCCGGGCGTGTTCTGCGTGGTGAAGCCGCGCCACCCGCGCGTCATCGAACGCATGACCGACCTGAAGGTCGGCCCCGGCCCCTGCTACACGCTGTATCGCCCCTATCACCTGACCAGCCTGGAAGTGCCGCTGTCGGCGCTGAAGGCGGTGCTGCGCGGCATTCCCGACATGCAGCCGCTCGACCGCCCGGTCGCCGAATGCGTCGCGGTCGCCAAGCGCGATCTCAATCCAGGCGACGTGCTCGGCCGCATCGGCCAGCGCGACTATCGCGGCTTTGCCATGCAATGGGGCGAGGCGCGCGACGGGCGCCTGGTCCCCATCGGCCTCGCCGAGAAGGCCCGCGTGGTCAAGCCGATCCGCTTTGGCGAAAAACTCACCTACGACAACTGCGTTCCCGACGAAGGGCTCGCCATCACGCAGATCCGCCGCCGCCTCGACCAGGCGGATGCGGTCTTCGCGTAAGTCCCGTCTTTCGTCGGCGCGCCCCCTCGAGGACCCCCGCCTCATGCCCACCGAGATCATTCTCCCCCGCGTCGATATGGACATGGCCACCGGCCGCATCTCCGCTTGGCTCGCCGACGACGGTGCCATCGTCGCCAAGGGCGAACCCATCTTCGAGATCGAGACCGACAAGGCGGCGATGGAAATCGATGCGCCGGAGACGGGCGTGCTGAAGCACGGCGGCATCGCCCTCGGCATCGACGTCGCCGTCGGCACGCCCGTCGGCTGGATCTTCGCCGACGGCGAGGCGATCGTCGTCCCGGACGTGACCGTCAGCGGTGCGGCCACGGGTGCGGATGGCAGCACCAACGAAGCGATGACGCCGGACGTGCCGGACGAACCGACAGCCGGGGCCATCGTCGACGGCACCGCGTCCGTCGCGGGTTCGGACACCGGGGCGGTGCGCGCCACGCCGTTGGCGCGGCGTTTGGCACGCGAGGCCGGCATCGATCTTGCCACCGTTGCCAATGGCTCCGGCCCTAACGGCCGCATCCAGGCCGCCGACATCGAGGCGCGGGCGTCGTCGGCCCCCGCCTTCGCCAGCCCGTCTTCTGTCTCCGGCGCCGGCATTCACCTGCAACGATTGCGCAACGGCGAGGGCCGGCCGATCGTGCTACTGCACGGCTTTGCGGCGGATCTCGACAGCTGGCGGCCGTTCCTCGGGCTGGGCTTGACCGGCCGGCCGGTGATCGGGCTCGATCTGCCCGGCCACGGCCGCTCCGCCGGCGTCGCGGCGACCGATCTCGCCGACATGGTGGCCCGCGTCGCGGCACGGCTGGCGACCGAAGGGCTGACCGACATCGACCTTGCCGGCCATTCGCTCGGCGGTGCGGTCGCAGCCGAACTCGCCGGCCAGGCCGGTGGCAGGGTCAAGTCGCTGTTCCTCATCGCGCCGGCCGGCCTCGGTCCGGAGATCAACGGCGGCTTTGTCGAGGGGTTCCTCAAGGCACGCGAGGCCCAATCGATCGCCGCCTGGATGCGGCTTCTGGTGGCCGATTCTGCCCTGATCAGCGAAAAGATGGTTGCCGAAACGGCGAAGCGCCGGGCTGAAACCGGCACGGAGGCGCTGGCCGGGCTGGCGGCGCGGTTGTTCGCCGACAGCTGCCAAGGTTTCGACATCCGGCCGACGCTGTCTTCCCTCACAATCCCGGTGCGTGTCGCCTTTGGACTTGCCGACCGCATCATTCCGGCGCATCAGACCAGGGGCCTGCCGCCGCAAGTGGCACTGCACCTGTTCCCCGGGCTCGGCCATATGCCGCACTGGGAAGCGGGCGAAATCGTGCTGGAATTGCTGCGGCAGACTGTGGCGAGTGCGGCGTGAGGCAGTCGCCACGTGGGTGTCATGCCGGCGAAAGCCGGCATCCAATGGCACTTGCCGCATCCCTGCGGGCGGATGCCAATCACCACACCTGCCCTGCCCGCTGAACCGGCAATGGATCCCGGCTTTCGCCGGGATGACATCCGCGATGGTTCCCGCTCCGGACCTTGACGCACATAGGACATCCCACGCCATGACCGCCTCTTCCGACGAAGACGCCCGCCACAAGGCCAAGATGGCGAAGCGCAAGCAAGTGCAGGACGCCGAGGTGGCGGCCAAGACCATCGCCGAGAAGGGCCTCATCATCGTCCATACCGGGCCGGGCAAGGGCAAGTCGACCGCCGCCTTCGGGCTGGTGTTGCGGGCGCTCGGCTCCGACTGGCGCGTCGGCGTGGTGCAGTTCGTCAAGGGCGCCTGGGACACCGGCGAGAAGCGCGCGCTCGCCCGCTTCGCCGACCTCATCAGCTGGCACACGATGGGCGAAGGCTTCACCTGGGAGACGCAGGACCGCGCCCGCGACATCGCCGCGGCGACGCGCGCCTGGGAGAAGGCAAAGGAGCTGATGGCCGATCCGGGTATCCGCTTGCTCGTGCTCGACGAACTCAACATTGCGCTGCGCTACGACTACCTGCCGCTCGACGAAGTGGTGGCGACGCTGGTCGAGCGCCGGGCTGACCTGCACGTCGTCGTCACCGGGCGCAACGCCAAGCCGGAGCTGATCGCCGCGGCCGACCTCGTCACCGAGATGACGCTGGTGAAGCACCATTTCGCCGCCGGCGTGAAGGCGCAGGCGGGCATCGAATTCTGATGGCCGAACCCGCCGCCGGCTCGGCGCGGCGTCGCGCCAAAGCGCTGATGATCCAGGGCACCGGCTCCGACGTCGGCAAGTCGCTGATCGTCGCGGGGCTGGCGCGCGCCTTTGCCAACCGCGGGCTGAGGGTCGTGCCGTTCAAGCCGCAGAACATGTCGAACAATGCCGCGGTGACCGCCGACGGCGGCGAGATCGGCCGGGCGCAGGCGCTGCAGGCGCGGGCGGCGCGTGTCGCCCCGACCGTCGACATGAACCCGGTGCTGTTGAAACCGCAGAGCGAAGTCGGTTCGCAGGTGGTGGTGCAGGGCAGGATTCTCGGCAACGCGCGGGCGGCCGAATACCAGTCGATGAAGCCGGGGCTCATGGCGGCGGTGCTCGACAGCTTTAACCGGCTGGCGGCGGATGCCGACCTCGTTCTGGTCGAAGGCGCCGGCAGCGCGGCGGAAGTCAACTTGCGCGGCGGTGACATCGCCAACATGGGCTTCGCCGAGGCGGCTGGCGTGCCGGTCGTCCTCCTTGGCGACATCGACCGCGGCGGCGTCATCGCGCAAATCGTCGGCACCAAAGCGGTGATACCGGAGCCCGATGCGGCGAGAATCGTCGGCTTTCTCGTCAACAAGTTCCGCGGCGATTCCAGCCTGTTCGCCTCCGGCATGGCGTTCATCGCCGAGAACACCGGCTGGCCGGCGCTCGGCCTCATTCCGCATTTCGCCGATGCCGGCCTCCTCCCTGCCGAGGACGCGGTAGTGCTGTCAAAGTCCAGGCAGCCGGGCGACGGCGCACTGACCATCGCCGTGCCGGTGTTGCCGCATATCGCCAATTTCGACGATCTCGATCCCTTGCAGGCCGAGCCGAGCGTGCGGCTCGTCATGCTGAAGCGCGGCCAGCCGCTGCCAGCCGAGACTGACGTGGTGTTACTCCCCGGCTCCAAGGCGACGATCTCGGACCTTGCGGCGCTCAGAGCCGAGGGCTGGGACATCGACATCCTGGCCCATGCGCGGCGCGGCGGGCGGGTCGTCGGCATCTGCGGCGGCTACCAGATGCTGGGGCGCCGCATTGCCGACCCGCAGGGCATCGAAGGGCCGGCCGGCTCGGTCGCCGGGCTCGGGCTTCTCGACGTCGAGACGGTGCTGACGGCGGAAAAATCGCTGATCGAGGTCGCCGGCACGCTGGCGGGCAGCCCGGTTCCGTTCGCCGGCTACGAAATGCACGTGGGCGAGACATCGGGCGCGGATTCCGCCCGCCCGGCGCTCAGCTTCGCCGATGGCCGGCCGGATGGCGCGACCTCGGCCGATGGCCGCATCGAGGGCCACTATGTGCACGGCGTCTTCAACGCGGATGCGGCGCGCGCGGCGCTGATCGCCCGCTGGGGCGGCATGGCGTCCGATCTGGCGTTCGAGGCACGGGTCGAGGCGACGCTGGACAGGCTCGCGGCCCACGTCGCCGCGCATGTCGATCTCGACCGGCTGCTCAAGCTGGCACGTTGAGGCGGTTACCCGCCGGCAAGCGAGATCCCGACGGCCAGTGTGACGATGACGGCCAGTTCGATCGCCAGTGCGGCCTTGTACAGCCGCAGCGCGCGACGGATGTCGGCGGCGGCGGCCTCGCGCCGGCCCTCCCCCATGAAGGCGTCTTCCACCCGCGACTCGCCATAGACGCGCGGGCCGGCGAGTTGCAGGCCGAGCGCTCCGGCCAGCGCCGCTTCCGGCCAGCCGGCGTTGGGCGAGCGGTGTTTCCCGGCATCGCGCACCACCGCCCGCAGCGCATCGGCCGCCGAGGCGCCGGGCGTGATCAGCGCCGCCAGCCCGATCCACAACGCTGCCAGCCGCGACGCCGGCAGATTGACGAGATCGTCGAAGCGCGCCGCCGCCCAGCCGAAGGCGCGATGGCGTTCCGTCTTGTGGCCGATCATCGAGTCGGCGGTATTGGCCGCCTTGTAGATGACGCCGCCAGGCAGGCCCCCGATCGCCAACCAGAAAGCGGGGGCGACGATGCCGTCGGAGAAGTTCTCGGCCAGGCTCTCGATCGCGGCACGTGCCACGCCGGCTTCGTCGAGATACGCGGGATTGCGGCCGACGATCATCGACACCGCGCGCCGGCCGGCATCGAGGCTGCTCTCCAGCCCGTCGGCGACGGCGCTGACGTGGGCATGGAGGCTGCGCTGCGCCGGCAGGCTGGCCGCCAAGACCGCGAGGACAGCCAGACCGACCGTCCCGGCCGGCAGCAGCCGCGCCAGCCCGATGGCGATGCCACCGGGGATGCCGAGGATGACGATGAGTGCGACGACGCCGAGGGCTCGGCGTTGGGCGGGCCCGAACGACGGCCGGTTGATGGCGCGGTCGCTCCAGGCGATCAGCGCGCCGATCCAGGTGACCGGATGGCCGATCGCGTGATAGAGCGGGGCCGGATAGCCGATCGCGGCCTCGATGAGGAGCGCGACGGCGGCAAGCGGCAGGGTGTGGACGAGGAACATGCGGGAATCCGAACGGGGCGCGGCGACTTTAGGGACATCGGCTGCGAGCGTCCATCACGTCGTCCATCCCGCCGTCTATCATGGCGGCGACCTCGCCAGCGCCGCCCGGCGCTTCCCCGATGCTCCCCGGCCGTGGCTGGATCTGTCGACCGGCATCAACCCGATCCCCTACCCGCTGCCCGATCTGCCGTTGGACGTGTGGACGCGGCTGACGCCCGCCGCCGACATCGCGCCGCTGGAAGCGGTCGCGGCGACACACTTCGGCGCGGCGGAGGCGGCTTCGGTGGTCGCCGGGCCGGGCACGCAGGCACTGATCCAGCGCCTGCCGGCGCTCAACCCAGCCATGACGGTCGGCATTCTCGGCTTCACCTATCAGGAGCACGCCGCAGTCTGGCGCGCGGCCGGCGCCGAGGTCGCGGTGGTCGACGCGGTCGAGGCGCTGTCCAGCTTCGATGTCGCCGTCGTCGTCAATCCCAACAAC
>JARLIU010000267.1 GCA_031291595.1 Ancalomicrobiaceae bacterium
GAGGGCGGCGTCATCCAGCGGCGTGCCCGGGCGCGACCGAACGGCTGCACCTTGCCGGCATCCGCGAGCTGTTCGAGCGCCCGCTGGATGGTGCGCGCGCTGGCTCCAAGTGCGATCGCCAGCGCTGAACTCGACCACGATTCCCCATCCGCGAGGAGGGCGAGCACGGCCGCATGCCGGTCTTCGACGGGAGGTGCCAGGACGGCGATGTCGCGTGCGCGGTGTGGCGTCAGCGCGAAGCCTTGTGCCGTGGCGCGGACGCTCGCGAGCGACCCGAGTTCGGCGCGAAGCCGCCCCATCTCCACGCGCAGGCGGGCGCGATGTGAGTCATCGGCGGTTTTTGCCCTGAATGCGCGCTTGACCAGCACCTCCCGCGACAGGTCTGCGGGCCACGCTTCGCCGAGCGCCCGTGCGAGCGCGAACAACACCGGGCGCCGTGCGAGCGAAACCGCCGTGTCTGCGCCGAGCACGACGTGACGGCATGCATCCACGACGAGGGCGCCGGACCGCAGCACCGCTTCAACCTCGTCAAGTAGCAGGAGCCGCTCCTCGCCGCGCGCAATCAGCCGCGCCGCAGGCGCGTTCAGGGCGAGGACTGCGCCTTCCACCTCCGCCGCCAGGGCAGGGATGCCTGACTGGCGCGCCGCTTGCTCGGCCCGGGCCAGCGCGGCGCGCGCCACCTTGGCCCGAATGCGCCGCATGGCGATCCCCGCCACGACCAGTTCGTAGGCGGCCCTCGATGCCGGCGGCAGCGGCGCCGGATCAAGCCCGGCGAGCGCCCGCTCGGCCTCGTCGAGATGCCCGACCAGCAGCAGGCGCCGGACATCGAGATGGCGCGCATGCGCGGCGTTCACCCAGTCGCCATGCTGTTGCAGCGTCGCCCGTGCCGCGTCGAGCGCCCTTCGCGGCCACGTGAGATCGCGCGACACGAGTGCGATTTCGGCCTCGGCGACGACGCATCTGGCACGGGCCACGGCCTCTTTCGGACCGAAGGCGCGTGCCGCAGCCTGCAGCAGCGCCTTGGCACGCCCGAAATCGCCGAGCTGCGCCATCGCGATGCCGCGAAGCGCCAGGGCAGGCGCGTCATCGCGCAGGCCCACTCGCTTCAATACGCCGAGCAAATCGCCGGCGGCGAGGGCTTGCGCCGCAGCGGTGATCAGCGAGTCCATCGGAATCCCGTCACACTTGTCACTCCCACCGTTCCGGCGCCCGGTACTAAGTATTTCTCGCGACGGACAGCCGTCGACAGTTTCGCAAGGCGAGCAGATCGCCGCAGGACGGAGCCACAGCGATGAAACCGCACATCACCGACACCACCGGGCGTTCCCAGTCGGACACCGAAAGCCATCGCATCGTATCCAGAGACGAATGGATTGCCGAGCGCAAGGTGCTGCTGGCGCACGAAAAGCACCTGACGCACCTGCGCGACCAGATCGCGCAAGAGCGCCGCGAGCTGCCCTGGGTGCACATCGACAAGAGCTACAGTTTCGAGACCTCCGAGGGCCGGAGCTCGCTCGCCGACCTGTTCGACGGTCGCCGCCAGCTGCTGGTCCAACATTTCATGTTCGGCCCCGGCTGGAAGCAAGGCTGTCCGAGCTGCTCGTTCATGGCCGACCACAACGACGGCATGAACGTGCATCTGGCGCACCGCGACGTCACCCTGGTGGCCGTCTCGCGCGCTCCATTGGCCGAGATCGAGCGCTTTCGCCGACGCATGGGCTGGCAGTTCGAGTGGGTGTCGTCGCACGACAGCGACTTCAACTACGATTTTGGCGTCAGCTTCACGCCGGAACAGGTGGCCAAGGGCGAGATCCACTACAACTACGGCACGTGGCCCTACGCCCACGAGGAGTGGCCGGGCGTCAGCGTCTTCGTCAAGGATGACGCCAACGAGGTCTTCCACACCTACTCGACCTATGGGCGCGGTGTGGAGGTGATGATGGGCACCTACAACATGCTCGACCTCACGCCCAAGGGCCGCGACGAGCAAAATGTCGAATACAAGATGAAGTGGGTGCGTCACCACGACCGCTACGAGACGGCGCCGATTGCGACGCAGGCGCCAGGGGCCGGCTCGGTCGACACGCTGTTCGATACGCTCAGGAGCTAGTGGTCCGACTCCGACGTTTGAGTTCGTCTCTCCCCGCGCGCTGGGACTCAAATGTCGAATTCGCTCCACTCGGCCGGGCGGTCGAAAATGCTCGGAACACCCCGCGCTCGATGTCGGTCCCGGCTGCGGGCCGATCGCCCCAAGGCGAGGGGACTCCGGAAATTGTCATTTGAACGGACAGCTATCTGGATCCCCTTGCTCGGCTGGCCTCACCGGTGTCGCCGCCGATGACATTCGCAGCCTGTGAAGGTGCTTGTTCAGCGGCCGGTCAGCGCCGGCATTGGCGCTCTGCTGCGGGAGACATGACATGAGCGAGACCTATCCCGGCGGATGCGCCGGCAGCCCCGGCCGTTTTGCAGCGGCGCGCGCGGCCACACTTCGCGCCGCCGACTGGCTGCATCACGCGGCAGCGCCGACATTCGCCATTATGGCGCTGACGACCGGAGTTGTCGGTGCCAGCCAGCCGGACATCCTCTGCTCGGCGGCACAGGGCGCGTCGCCGCTCGGCGGGATGACGCTGATGTACGCCCTGATGTGCGCATTCCATTTGCCGCCTTGGCTGAAGCTGGTCGGCGGCCGACGAAACGATCTACGTCGGGCGCGATGACCGGCTCGGGGCAAGGCCGCCAGCGCTTCCGCCATTCTGGCACTATCGTCTCCGCGATGAGGTCGCCGTTGTCCTGCCGCTCGGCGGGCTTGCGCCGGGCGAACGGAACGACGACGGTCATTGCGTCATCAGCTTGCGCGGACGGCCACGCCTGACCCCGCGCCCGGCAGAGCGTTGGAGGTGGATCTGGCGGTCGAAGAAGGCGTGCGCTTCTTCTTCGCGCGTCAGCGAGACGACGGTCAGATTATCGAGCCGCTTCAGCGCGGCGAAGATGCGGCGGCGATGGTCGGGGCTCAAGGCGCTCATGGCATCGTCCATCACCACCCAGGGCGGGCGGTGCAGAATCAGGCGGGCGAAGGCAAGGACTTGCTGGTCGTCGAGGCCCAACCGCTTGTCCCAGCGCTCGATATCGCCGAGGTTGGCGGCCATCCGCTTCATTCCGACCGCCAACAAGGCGTGCTCGTAAGCCTCCCTCGGATACCGCATGGCCGGCTCGGGGTAGGCCAGGGCACTGGCGAGCGATCCGAGCGGGAAGTATGGCCGCTCGGACAGGAACATCATGTCGTCGCGGTGCGGCCGGTGGATCGAACCGCGGCCGCGCGACCACAGGCCGGCGAGTGCCAACAGCAGGGTTGATTTGCCGGCAGCGATCTCGCCCGTTACCTGCACCCGCTCACCCGCCTCGACGGCAGCCGCATCGGCGAATTCCGCCTTGCCGTCGGGCAGCGTCAGTTCGAAGTCCTTGAACACCAGACGGTTCGGTTCATCCTCGACGAGATCGATGTGGCCGCGCACGCCATTCGGCCGGTCGAGTGCGTTCAGCGCCTCGCGCAGGCCCTCGACGCGCTTCAACGTGGCGCGCCAATCGGCGAGACGGGAGAAATTGTCGACGAACCAGCGCAGCGACGACTGCACCTGGTTGAAGGAATTGACCACCATCATCAATCCGCCGAGCGTCAGCGACCCGGTGAAATAGCCAGGCGCGGCAACCACGGTAGGAACGAGCAGGGCGAGCCAACCATAGCCCGACGTCACCCAGGTGAGCCGTGCCAGATCGTTGGCGAGGCGGCGCATGGCGTCGGTGACGCCGCCAAACACCAGGTTGATCACCCGCTTCTCGTCGGCCTCGCCGCCGTAAAGCGTTATGCCCTCTGCCGATTCCGCCACGCGGACGAGGGAGAAGCGCATCTCCGCCTCGCGCGCATAGCGGTTGGCATTGTCCTCGACCATCGGCCGCCCGACGATGAGCGTCAGCGTCGAACCGGCGGCGGCGAACAGCAGCGCACACCAGACCATGTAGCCGGGAATGACGACCTGATAGCCGGCGATCGGCAGGCTGACCGACGAGGACAGGATCCACAAGACGCCGATGAAGGCGATCAGCAGGAGGCCCGCCTGCAGCAGCGAGGCGCCGAGATCGGCGGTAAGTTCTGCGAGGTGGCGCGCATCCTCGTGGATGCGCTGGTCTGGATTGGCGCCGATCTCGCCAGCAAAATTCAGCAGATAGGCACGCTTCGGCTTCAACCAGTCGTCGAGCAACCCTTCCGTCAGGAACGATCTCAAGCGGATCTTGATGATCTCGGTGAACCAAGTCTGGAAGACGATCATCGAGAGCAGCGTACCGGCGATGTAAAGATAGCGTAGCGCGTTGTAGAAGAAGGCGGACGCATCATGCTTCTCGATGGCATTGTAGAAATCGCCCTGCCAGCTCGTCAGCCAGATCTGGCCGCCCATGTTGCCGACGATGACGCCGACGAGGCCGATGACAAGACCAAGCAGGATGCGGCGTCCCGGCCAGCCGTGCATGCGGGCAAGGATGCTGCGGACTTGCTGAAACGTACCCGGCGGGACCGGCAGCTGCAGGAACGGTTCGGCATGCGATTGGGGCGGGAACGAATGCGGAGTGCCGGTCATTCACTCTACTCTGGTTACCGAGGCTCGGAGCGCGCGGCAATCATGGGCCCGAGGCCGCCGCCCGACTGTGACGATGAATTAACTCTGAGCGCTAAAGGTTAATTCGTCATCACGAACTACAATACGATCCGACGTCCGGGGACACTACCGATCCCCGGTATTGGATAGCCAAGAGGACCGCCCATGTCCCGTATCGACGACCTTGTCTCCAAAATGACGCTCGACGAAAAGATCGGGCAATTAGTGATGCGGGCGCTCGGCGCCGGTACCATCGTCACCGGACCGGACGCGGCAGCGGAACCGAGCGTCGACGACGTGCGCCAGGGCCGCGTCGGCTCGATCCTGAACCTGGTCGGTCGGGATCGCATTCTTGCCCTACAGAAAATCGCCGTCGAAGAAAGCCGGCTCGGCATACCGCTGCTCGTCGGGCTCGACGTCATCCATGGCTATCTGACGGATGCTCCGGTGCCGCTGGCCGAGGCTGCCGCCTTCCGGCCGGACTTGTGGGAGGCGACGGCCCGCATGGCGGCCGAAGAGGCGGCCGAGGACGGCGTCGCGTTGACGTTCGCCCCGATGCTCGATCTCGCCCGCGATCCCCGTTGGGGCCGCATGGTCGAGGGACCGGGTGAAGACCCCTATGTCGGGCGGCTGATGGCGGCGGCGAAGGTCGCCGGCTTTCAGGGCGCGGATCTGACGCGGCCCGAAGCGATCGCGGCGACGGCCAAGCATTTCGTCGGCTATGGCGCGGTGAACGCCGGGCGGGAATACGCCTCCGTCGACCTGTCCGAGCGGACATTGCACGAATTCTATCTGCCGGCGTTCAAGGCGGCGGTCGAGGCGGGTACGCTCGCCATCATGCCGGCCTTCCACGACATCGCCGGCCGGCCGATGACCGGCGACAAGCCGCTCTTGACCGATCTGGTGCGCGACACCTGGGGGTTCGAAGGCATCTATGTCTCGGACTACGACGCCATCGGCGAACTGGTGGCGCATGGCGTGGCCGCCGACATGGCGGAAGCCGCGGCCATCGGTCTTACGGCCGGCATGGATATCGACATGATGAGCCCGGCCTATCGCGACGGGCTGCGGCCGGCAATCGAGCGCGGGCTGGTATCGGTCGATCTGCTCGATGCGGCGGTCAGGCGGGTATTGGCGGCCAAGCAGCGGCTCGGTCTGTTCGAAGCCCCCTATGCGCGCGGCACGATCGTCGTGGCGCGACCGCGGGAAGAGCGGCGGGCGCTGGTGCGTGCGGCGGGTGCGGCTGCATGCGTCCTATTGAAGAACGAGAGCGAGGTGCTGCCGATCGGTCCGACCGGCGGGCCGATCGCGCTCATCGGACCGTTCGGAACGACCACCCGCGAGATGATCGGCGCATGGTACGGGCTCGGCGACCGCGAGGAGGCCGTGACCATCAAGGCCGGCATCGAGGCCGCTTTCCCCGGCCGGACGCTGCTGGTTGCCGAGGGCGTGAGCGGGCTCGGAGGCGCGACCGACGGTATTGCCGCTGCGGTTGCCGTCGCCAACGAGGCCGAGGTCGTGCTCATGGCGGTGGGCGAGGCGGCCGAACTCTCCGGCGAAGCCGCAAGCCGGACCCAACCGGGGTTCACCGGCAAGCAGGCGGAGCTGGTGCGCGCCGTCATGGCCACCGGCAAGCCGGTGGTGCTGCTCCTCGTGTGCGGCCGGCCGCTGATCGAGACGGAGATCATCGAGGCGGCGGCAGCAGTGCTGGTGATCTGGCATCCCGGCTCGGAAGGCGGCGCCGCGGTGGCCGAGGTGGTGACCGGTCGGCGTCCGCCATCGGGCAAGCTGCCGGTCAGTTGGCCGCGGCATCTGGGGCAGGTGCCGGTGTTCTACAACGAGCGGCCGACCGGTCGTCCCTATGCCGATGGCGAATTCTTCGTCACCAAATACATCGATGCGCCGAACGATCCGTTGTACCCGTTCGGCCACGGGCTCTCCTACACGACGTTCGAACTCGGCGTGCCGGAGGTCGACCGCGCGGTGTTCAAGCCCGATCAACCGGTGACGGTGACGGCGCGGCTCGCCAATACCGGCGACCTGACGGCCGATACCACCGTCTTCCTGTTCCTGCGCGATTGCGTCGCCTCGACGGCCCGGCCGATCCTCGAGCTGAAGCGGTTTGCGACGCTGACGCTCGAACCGGGCGAGGAGACCGTCGTGCACTTCACCCTGGCGACGGCAGACTTCGAGTGCCTCGGTCCCGACCTCACGCCGTGCGCCGAGCCGGGCGACTTCGAGCTGTCGGTCGGCTTCTCGGCGGATCGCAAGGCATTGCAGACGACCAAGGTGACGCTCGTGAGCTGAGGTTGCCTCGGCGTTTCTCGGCTCCGTGTGGCAGTACGCGTCCCAGCTACGGCTCGTCCGGTTCAGACCGAACCGGACGAGCCGGAACACATGTCAGCCGAGTTCGATGACTAGTCCGTCGTCGCCGGCGAGCATCAGGCGCGTGCCGAGCATCTCGCCGTCGCGTCCGCCGTTGACCGACAGCACGATGCGGCCGCCGTCGGCCTCGCTGAGCGACGTATCGATCGGCTTGGCCCCGAGATTGAGCGCGACGATGAAGCGTTCCGAACCCCAGCTGCGTTCGAACGCCAGGAAATCGCCCTCGACCTTGACGATCTTGATGTCGCCGATCGACAGCGCGTCGTGGGCGCGGCGCAGCCGGATCAGCCGGCGGTGGAGCCACAGCATCGAGTCCGGGTCGTGCTCCTCGGCGGCGACATTGCGCGTCTCGTAGCCCGGCTGGATCGGCAGCCAGGGTTCGACGGAAGAGAAGCCGGCAAACGGCGAGGCGTCCCACTGCATCGGCGTGCGGGCGATGTCGCGGTTGTGGCCTGGCAGACCCGGCTCGTTTTTCTCCTGCGGATCCTGCACCCGATCGGGCGGGATGATGCCGGACAGAAGCCCGATCTCGTCGCCGTAGTAGATCGTCGGCGTGCCGCGGGCGGTGAGGAGATACATCACCGCGACTCTCGCCTGCGCCGGGCCGAAGCGGGAGGCGACGCGGCCGTTGTCGTGGTTGCCGAGCACCCAGTTCGGCCAGGCGCCCTTCGGCAGATGGGTCTCGTACTGCTGGATCAATCCGGCGACCACGTCCGCCTTCCAGGGATCCATCAGCAGGCGGAAGTTGAAAGGCAGCTGTGCGCCGTCGAGACTGTCGCCGTAATAGGCGCAGAGCCGCTCGATGGAGAGATAGAGTTCACCGATCAGCACGGTATCGGGGAATTCGTCGAGCACGCGGCGCATGCCCTTGACCAGATCGATGATTCCCGGCTGATCGCAGGTCATGGTGTCCAGGATCCGGCGCACCTCGGGCTCGTCCGGCCTCCAGTCGGGATTGGGCGGGTTGTCGCGCCACTCTGGGTCCTTGAGCAGATGCCAGATGACGTCGACGCGGAAACCGTCGATGCCCCGTCTCAGCCAGAAGCGCAGAACGTCGTGCATGGCGGCGACGACGTCGGGGTTGCGCCAGTTGAGGTCGCACTGCTGTTTGAGAAATGCATGGTAATAGTACTGCCGCCGGGTCTCGCACCATTGCCAGCCGCCGCCGCCGAACATCGAGCGCCAATTGTTGGGCGGGCCGCCGTCCGGCGCCGGATCGCGCCACATGTACCAATCGGCCTTCGGGTTGTCGCGGCTCGACGAACTTTCGACGAACCAGGGATGCTGGTCCGAGGTGTGGTTGGGCACGAAGTCCATGATCAGCTTGATGCCGCGCCGGTGGGCTTCGGCGATCAACTGGTCGAGGTCCTGAAGCGTGCCGAAGCGCGGATCGACGCCGCAATAGTCGGAGATGTCGTAGCCGAAATCCTTCATCGGCGACGGGTAGACCGGCGAAACCCACAGCGCATCGACGCCAAGTTTTTCGAAGTGATCGAGGCGGGACAGGATGCCGGGGATGTCGCCCATGCCGTCGGCGTTGGAATCCTGCAGCGACCAGGGGTAGACCTGATAGACGATGCCGCGCTGCCACCAGGGGTGCGTGGCGACGTCCGACGAACGGTCCAGGGTGGTGACGGCCATGCTCTCCCTCCCGAACTGGCGCCGGAGGGCGTGATCGCGCCCGACCGGCTTGGCAATCAGTCGACCATCGGCACCCGTCAGGCCGCGCGCACGGTGTCGAGGAAGCGGTCGACTTCGGCGCGCAGCTGGCCGGCCTGGTTCGACAGGCGCGAGGACGCCGTCAGCACCTCGTCGGCGACCTTGCCGGATTCCTTGGCGGAGCGGGCGACCGAAGAGATGTTCTGCGTCACCTCGCCCGTACCGGTCGAGGCCTGCACGATCGAACGGATGATCTCCGAGGTCGCCTGACCCTGCTGGTTGATCGCGGTGGAGATCTGGTCGGCGGAATTGTTCATCGACTCGATCATCGCGGCGATTTCGCCGATGGCGTTGACGGCGCGTCCGGTCGAATGCTGGATGGCGTTGATCTGGCTGGAGATCTCGGCAGTGGCCTTGGCGGTCTGATCAGCCAGCCCCTTCACTTCGGCGGCGACGACGGCGAAGCCGCGACCCGCATCGCCGGCGCGCGCCGCCTCGATGGTGGCATTGAGCGCCAACAGGTTGGTCTGGCCGGCGATGGTGGAGATCAGGCCGGAGACGTTGGAAATGCGGTCGGCGGCGGCCGTGAGTTCGGTGACAATGCCGGCCGTCGCTTTCGCCTGATCGACCGCGAGGCGCGACAATTCGGCCGACGTCTGCACCTGGCGGCCGATCTCGTCGACGGAGGCGCCGAGTTCCTCGGCCGAACTGGCCACGACGGTGACGTTGGTGGACGCTTCCTCGGCCGCGGCGGCGACGGTCGTCGAGCGGTTGGAGGTGTCGACTGCCGTCTGGCTCATGTGCTTGGCAGAGGTCTCCAAAGCGTGCGCCGATTCGGCGACGGAATTGACGATGCCGCCGATGGCTGCATCGAATTCGCTGGCGAGTTCGACCAGCAGATCCTTGCGGCGCTTCTCGGCACGCTCGCGCTCCGCCGTTGCGGCGATCTCGAGCTCGTGGTTGCGCGAGAGGCTGGTGCGGAACACTTCGACGGCAGAGGCCATGCCACCGATCTCGTCCTTGCGGCCGATGCCGGGAATGACTTCGTCGAGCCGTCCTGCGGCGATGCGTGTCATGCAGCCGGTCATGGCGCCGATCGGCCCGGTGACGCGCTTGCCGATCAGCCAGAAGCCGGCGGCGGCGACGAAAAGCGCGGCCGCGAGAGACAAAACCCCGCCGATCAGCCCGGCGAACGCTTCGGCACGGCGCGCCTCCGCACTGGCATGGGCGATGCCCAGGGCGTCGGCGGCAACCTTGCCGATGGCCTGGAAATTCGGCAGCACGATCGCGTTCCAACCCTCGCCGTTGAGCGGTGATGGCTTGCCGGCGCTCAGGGTGTCGACGACGTCAAGCATCTTGGCGATGCGGTCCTTGCCGAACACGAGCTGCCGGGTGGTCGTTATCTGGCTGCGGAAATCGGCCGGCAGCGGCAGCGGGCTGGCGGCAGCCTCGAGTGCCTCCCAGTGGGCGTCGGCCTTCGCCAGCCATGAGCGCTCCAGCACCGCCGCATTGGCCGGCAGCGGCAGGCCGCCGATGGTGGAGGAAATGACTTGCGAGGCCTCGCCGGTGGCGATGCGGGTTTTCCAGGCGAGCGTGAACAGCGCGTTCATTTGATCGACCATCGGGTCGTCGAGCCGCACCAGCTGGTCGAATTCGCCTGCAAGCTGTTCGAGCTCGGTCATGAAGCCGTTGGCGACATCGACATACCGCTTGCCAAGTTCGGGGCTGCGCGCGCTCTTCGGCTGGGTCATCGCGGTCGCGCTTTCAGCCTGCATCCCGAGCAGCTGCTGCTGCACCGCCACGAAGCTGCGCAAATGGCTCGCCCGCGTCGGGAAGTCGATCAGCGCGAGGTCGTCGAGGAGGCGGGCAAGTGCCGGCATCTCCGCGGCGCGGGCTTCGGCGATGGGTGGGGTCGGCCCCGTCAACACCTTGTCGGCGTCGAGTGCCCGGAACGTATTGGATCGGTCGACGCGCAGGTTGTTGAGGATGACGAACATGTTCTGCGCGGCATCGGTCTCGTACCTGAGCCGTCCGGCGGTCTGCAGTTTTGTCCAAGATTGCCAGGTCCCAAACGCCAACAATGCTACGACGATTGCAACGAACAGCGAAATAATCGCCTTCAAGAGCACGTTGATTGACAGCATCTGAATCCCCGGAGCATTGACTCGGCAGCGTTTGTCAATACCCCGGCGATGGTAAAGTAAGTCATAATTTGTCTACTTTTTAGTCGAACAGATTACCGCATCCTTAACGGGCAATACTGGCCGGCTTATCTATTTTAACGTGCTGCTGCGCTGAAGCCGGAGTGCATGCGGCCGCGATCGCCGAACTCAGTGGGGGCGGCGGTCAGGCAGGCGCCGACGTGCCGGGAGTGGTCAGTTGGCGGGGTTGGCCTGGCCGGAGATGAATTTCCGGAACCGATCCGTGGCGCCGTCGCCGAACAGGTCCCTGGGCGCGCCCTCCGCCTCGACCAGTCCCTGGTGCAGGAACATGACGTGGTTGGAGACCTCGCGGGCGAAGCCCATCTCGTGGGTGACGACCAGCATGGTGCGGCCTTCCTCAGCGAGCGAGCGCATGACGCGCAGCACTTCGCCGACGAGTTCGGGGTCGAGCGCCGAGGTTGGCTCGTCGAACAGCATGACGCTCGGATGCATGGCGAGCGCCCGGGCAATGGCCGCGCGCTGCTGCTGGCCGCCGGACAGGTGCGAGGGATAGTGGTTCGCCTTGTCGTCGATGCCGACCTTGGCCAACAGCGCCTTGGCTTCCTCGACGCATTCGGCCTTCGGGCGCTTCTGCACGTGCACCGGCGCTTCGATGAGGTTTTCCAGGATGGTCATGTGCGACCAGAGATTGAAGTTCTGGAACACCATGCCAAGGCGGGAGCGGATGCGGTCGACTTGGCTTTGGCTCGCCGGCACCGAGTGGCCGTCGGCGCGCCGCTTCATCTCGATCGTCTCGCCGGCGACGGTGACGACGCCCTCGTCCGGCGTTTCCAACAGGTTGATACACCTGAGAAACGTCGATTTGCCGGAGCCGGAGGAGCCGAGGATCGAGATGACGTCGCCCTCATGCGCCGTCAGCGAAATGCCGCGCAGGACCTCGAGCTGGCCGAAGGTCTTGTGCATGTTCGAAACCGTGATGGCGGTCGGGGCGGATGAGTTCATGATCGACGATCCCGGGCGGAGCGGATGGTGAGGCGGAAGTTCAGTGCAGGCGCCGGCGCAGGTGCGGCGAGACGACGAATTCCAGCCACACGAAGAATCTCGCGAGAATATAGTTGAGGACGAAGTAGATCGCGCCGGCAACGAGCAGCGGCGTGTAGGTGATGAGCGTATCGTTGCGGATCTTCAAGGCCACGTTCAGCACGTCCCACAGTGTCACCATGGAGACGAGCGCGGTGGCCTTGGTCATGGAGATGATCTCGGTCGAATAGGCCGGCAGCCCCTGGCGCATGGCGATCGGCAGGATGATGCGACGGAAGAGAAGGAAACCGGACATGCCGCAGGCCCTGGCCGCCTCGACCTGGCCACGCGGCACCGCGGCAAGCGCGCCGCGGAAGATCTCGCTCGTATAGCCGGCGGTGCACAACGCCAGCGACAAGACGGCGCAGTAGAACGGCTCGCGCAGGAACGTCCACAGGAAGCTGTGCCGCACGAAGGGCAGCGACGGCAGGCCGTAATAGATGACGAACAGCTGGATCAGCAGCGGCGAGCCGCGGAAGATGAAGATGAAGGCCCGGGCGAACAGCGACAACGGCAGGATGCCCGATACCCGCATCCAGGTCACGCCGGCAGCGACGAAGCCGCCGAAGACGATCGACAGGAACCAGACTTCGATGGTCAGCGGCAGAGCGGCGAGCAACCTGAGGAAGGTCTGCCAGATGAAGTCGAGGCTCATCATGGCATCACCCGTGAATGCGCTTCAGGCCGCGGGTGGCGCGCTTTTCGGCGGCCTCGAAGAAGCGGTCGGTGACGAAGGTGAGCGTGAGGTAGAGCCCGAGACCGGCGAGATAGAAGACGAAAGGCTGCCGTGTCGAGCCGGCGCCGACCTGGGCGGTGCGCATCAATTCCGTGAGCCCCGTCACCGAGATCAGCGAGGAATCCTTCAACGCCACCTGCCAGAGATTGCCGAGGCCGGGCAGGGCGAAGCGTAAGACCTGCGGCACGATGATGCGGCGAAACATCAAGAGGCGGTGCATGCCGACGGCGCGGGCGGCTTCCAGTTCGCCCGACGCGATGGCGAGATAGGCGCCGCGATAGACTTCCGCCTGATAGGCGCCGGAAATAATGCCGACGCCGAGGGCACCCGCCGCAAAAGACGGCACACCGAGGAAGCCCTCGATGCCGATGAGGTTGCCGGTCGCCGTGAGGAGGGCGGAGGAGCCGAAGTAGACGAAGTAGATGACAAGGAGTTCCGGCAGGCCGCGGAACAGCGACGCATAGGCATCGCCGATGGCCGCTCCGACCTTGTGCCCGGAGAGTTTGGCCCAGGCGATGAGCGAGCCCAGGACCGAGCCGATCAGCAGCCCGGTGAGCGATACGGCGAGCGTCATCAGCGCCCCGGCTATGAGCGCGAAGCCCCAGCCTCGGTCGCCGAACCCCAGCATGTCAAAGACCGTCACGTCTCAATGCCCCCGACGTCTTCCGGCCCAGCCCGGCCGTTGTGCCATGCCCGGACCGGCGCTCTCCCGGCGTTTCCCCGCCAGCGGCGAAGTGTGCAACGAGCCGAGCAGTCCGTGCAAGTTCCGTGCGCGCCGACTTCGACACCGGCGCCGATTGCGCCTTGCCGCCGGCCCGATCGAACTCGGTCGGCAAAAGCAGCTCTCATAAAACGCGAAAGCGGGGCAGCGCGCCCCGCTTCCGTCCGCCACAGCCGGCGGATACCCAATTCAGGGCGTGGTGTCGATCTTGAACCACTTCAGCGAGTACTTCTTCACCGAGCCGTCGGCGAAGGCGGCCTTCAGGGCCTCGTTGAACTTGGCGGTCAGGTCGGCGTCCGACTTGCGGATGCCCATGCCCGAGCCGACGCCGAAGTCGCCGCCCTTGAACTCGGGACCGACGAAAGCATAGTCCTTGGAGTCGGGCTTTTCGAGAATGGCGGCGAGCGTCGGATAGTCGTCAAGCTCGACGTCGAGGCGGCCGGACTTCAGGTCGAGGTCGCGCTCGTCGGTCGTCTTGTATTCCTTGATGGTGGCGACATCCTTCAAGTGCTTGTCGGCGAAGTTGGCGTGAGTGGTCGATACCTGCACGCCGATGGTCTTGCCCTTCAGCGCCGCGCGCAGTTCCTCGAGCGCCTTGGCGGTCTCGGCCGGCGACTTGGTCATATCGAAGACCTTGCCGTTGGAGGCGAGCTTGGCCAGCGGGCTGTCCTTGGCGGCGAGGAAGGCGGCCGGGGAGTTGGCGTAGGGATTGGAGAAGTCGATCTGCTTCTTGCGCTCGTCGGTGATCGACATGCCGTCCATGATGACGTCGAACTTGCCGGCGTTGAGGCCGGGGATCATGCCGTCCCAGTCCTGGGCGATGATCTTGCACTCGACCTTGATGCGGGCGCAGAGGTCCAGCGCCAGATCCGGTTCGAAGCCGACGATCTTGCCCGAGGGATCGGTCATGTTATAGGGCTCGTAGGCGCCCTCCATGCCGATGACGACGGTCTTCCAGTCCTTCGCATGGGCTACCGTGGCGAAGGAAGCGGCGGCAAGCAGGCTCATGCCGATGGCGAGGGGGAGTCTCATGGGGCGGATCCTTTTCGAAAACGTCACTTTTGTCACATGAATGCCGCCGCCCGGTCGCCTCGTCAGACCGACATGGGCAGCGCAATCAGAACGGTCGTGGCAGATGCAAACCATTTGCCACGCGCCGGGAGGAAGGCCACCGGCGTTTGGCCGATGACCACCATATGACGGTTATCGCAAACCCGCATCCGGATGTTCGCGATCCCGACGGTTTATTCGACGGCGGCGACGGCCCGCTTTGACTGGCCCCGCTTCAGCGAAGCGTAAAGGCATCGCGGAAGCGGGTCAGCGCCAACTCATCGTTCCCCGAGGCGAAGGCCTCCAACCCCACCGTGCCGGAGTAGCCCATTGTGGCGAGAGCTGAGGCAATTGCCGGATAATTGATCTCGCCGGTTCCGGGCTCGCAACGGCCGGGGACGTCGGCCACCTGGATCTCGCCGATGTGCGGCAGGCACTTACGGCAGAGTTCGATCAGGTTCCCCTCGCCGATCTGGGCATGGTAGAGGTCGAGCATCAATTTCAGCGATGGCCGGTTGACGCTGGCGACGAGCGCGAGGCAGTCCTCGGCGCGCCCGAACGGCACGCCCGGATGGTCGACGGGGGCGTTGAGATTTTCCAGAACGAACGTGACGCCGGCCTCCTCGCCGAGATCGGCGATGCGGCAAAGTGTCCCGCGCGCCTTCAGCCAGTGAGCGCCGGTGACCACCTCGAGCGGCTGTACGGGAAGTCCACGGTTGTCGAGCCCGGTGCCGTGCAGGTTCAAGCGCGGAATGCCCAATTCCTTGGCGACGGGGATCGACAGTTTCGCCGTGCGGATCAACTCGTCCGCTCCGTCATCGTCCGACAGCGTGCCGGTGACATAGCCGGTCATCGAGGAAAAGCGCGCGCCGGTGGCCTTCAACGCGGCGATATCGTGGCGGGTCCAGTCCCAGATCTCGACCTCAAATCCGAGTGCGGCGATGCGCTTCACCCGTTCGACGATCAGCAGCGACCGGAACACCATTTCGGATGAGACGGCGAGCGTGAACGGGACGCCCGGGAAGGGCTGGGCAGATGGCATGGAGTTTCCTCGCGAGCGCCTTGAGGCGTCTGTCGTTGCTGCCGGTTGGCTCCGGCCTCCGGCCATCCTGCGCCGGGAAGGCGAGGGCGCGCAAGCCGCACCGCAATTGCGTAAAATGTAGCAACGCTTGCAAGGGGAGGTGTTGCCAGCTATTGGTTTAGTGGGTTGGTGGTGTGAATGGTGCCCGAATTGATTTCTGTCCAATACAGTATGCCGAACGGGCTCTCGGGCGAGGTTCTTCCAGTAATGCGGAGGGCGGCAGATGCAGGGTTCTGAAGATAAGCTGTTTGAATTTCTAGCAAACCCAGGTTCGTACTTGGTATACGGCCCAATCGGGCTCGCAGCGTTGATGTCTGTTCTTGCAATGTTGTTTCTGTTATTTGGGGATTTTTCAAAATCAAAACGGCCGGCATTCTATGTATTTCTCGGTACGAACGTTGTGATGTTTGTGGCTTCTCTTTTGGCCAGCCGTCTAGCACCTTCACCGGACGGTCGGCAGTATAACATGGATCTATCTGTGTATCCTGCCGATCTGGCTTCGAATCCGTCGAGCATCCAGCCGACGGTGAAGATAAACGGAGAAAAGCGTGCCTATCCTGTGGTAAATTTTCCGATAAGCTCTAATATAAGCCTATCCGTCGACGTCAGCGCCGTCGTGACTAAGGTTGCTGAGCTGGATAAGGCGTTGGATGGACAGAAGATGTTGGCTAAGTCCGCGCTTGCGTTCTCAGCTGAGCAGGCAAAGACTGTCAATGGGGCCATTCTGAGTGCGAAGCACTCGCAATCTGCGCTGGTGGCTCTCAAAGCACTTACCATTCAGCCGAATTGCAAAGACAGTCCGGGTGTAACTTGTGTCGAATGGCCGGCTGTTCAGGAGGCCAGCCAGCAGGCCGACGCCAAGATCGCTGCGACAGTCAAGTCACTGTCTGAGATTTCCAAGGCCTATGACCTCCAGGCCTTGGAAAAGGGCTCGTCCGTGGTAACCCCCTAACGACTGTCTAAAGATGAGGTTCCGAGGATTTCGGTTGTCGTCTCCGGCGAGGCCGGTGCAGCCGATCGCGGTGCATGCCAATACGCCGATCTGTCGATCGTCGGTAAAACGCCGGGGACGGTTGCCCATCCCCGGCGCTCGGTGTGGCCAGTTGGCAGCTTCAGCCGGCCAGCACGTCCGAGATCGGCAACAGCGCGTATCCCAGAGCCGCCGCGACCGCCGGGCAGGTGACGCGGCCGGCATGGACGTTGAGGCCGTTGGCCAGATGCGGATCGTCCTTCAGCGCCTGCTTCCAGCCCTTGTCGGCCAGCGCCAGGGCAAAGGGCAGGGTGGCGTTGGTCAGCGCGAAGGTCGAGGTGAGAGCGACGCCGCCCGGCATGTTGGCGACGCAGTAGTGCACGACATTGTCGACCACATAGGTCGGGTTGGAATGGGTGGTGGCATGCGAGGTTTCGGTGCAGCCGCCCTGGTCGATGGCGACGTCGACGATCACCGAGCCGGGCTTCATCGTCTTCAGCATGTCGCGGGTGACGAGCTTCGGCGTGGCGGCGCCGGGGATCAGCACCGTGCCGATGACGAGATCGGCGTCGGTGACGAGGTCGGCCACGGCGTCACGGGTGGAGAACACGGTCTTCAGCGCCGTGCCGAACTGTGCGGTCAGGCGGCGCAGCGCGTCGATGGAGCGGTCGACGACGGTGACGTCGGCGCCCATGCCGAGCGCGATGGTGGCGGCATGCGTGCCGGAGATGCCGCCGCCCAGCACCACGACCTTGGCCGGGGCCACGCCGGGAACGCCGCCCAAGAGGATGCCGCGGCCGCCGCCGGCGTTTTCGAGCGCATGCGCCCCGACCTGCACGGCCATGCGGCCGGCAACTTCCGACATCGGCGCGAGCAGCGGCAGGCCGCCGGTCGGCGAGGTTACCGTCTCATAGGCGATGCAGGTCGCTCCGCTCGCGATCAGGTCCCTGGTCTGCTCGGGATCGGGGGCGAGGTGGAGATAGGTGAACAGCAGCTGGCCGGC
>JARLIU010000268.1 GCA_031291595.1 Ancalomicrobiaceae bacterium
CACCACCCCGACGAATTCGTGCCCGATGATCAACGGCGCCGCCGCCCGCGGATGCTTGCCCGCGTGGATCGCAATGTCCGTGCCGCACACCCCGCAATACCGCATGCGGATCTTCGCCGCACCCGCCCGCGCCACCGGCGCCGCAACATCCCGAACCTCAACCCGCAATGGGGCCGTGTAAACAAGCGCTTTCATATTGATCGTTCTCCTTGGAGAGCCCGACGGGCGGGACAGCTCCGTGCCCAAAGCGGCATTTTCCGCCGCATGCCAGCGGGCGCCCGCCTCGGAATGCCGCGCGACCGCTGCCCGTCCGATGACGTCGGACAGCTGCCCCGAGCGCTCCCAGCTGGTGATCCCGCTTGTTGATGCCGGAACCCCGAATGCCCCCCCTTGTGCTCACTCGGCAACGGATATATAAGAAATCAGGTGGTAGGACAAGCCGGCAGCCGTACCTATTGAGATGCCGGTGGGAGGAGAGATACGATGGTAGGACAAGCCGGCCGCACTACGTATTGAAATCGCGGGCGGGAGGGGGCATCAAGGCGGCGTGTCGTCACGCCGTCACGGCACGCCAAGTGCCGGACCAGCCAATTCCCGTCTTTTCAAGCGATGAATTGCGCACAGGCAGTCGGGCTCGTCGGGCCACCCGCGAGGGGTGGTCGTGTCTCACCTTCCGAGAGGTTACCACCCAGACGTGCAGGGGGACGGTGGTTGCGGGGCGACCGGCACCGGACCGTTCGAAATTGGGCTGAGGACGGCGCGGCAGCGCTCACAATCGCCATGCGGTTCTCGAGAGCCAAAATCAGCATCCGAACAATACGGATCGTTGCAGGAGGAAACAGGCAAATGAGACTTGGTATCACATTGGGGCTGCCGCTCGCGGCCGCACTTCTGTCCGGGATCGCCGCACAAACCGCTCTGGCGGAAGACGGCGAGATCAAGGTCGGCGTGGTCGCCGCCGAATCCGGATCGTTCGTCTCGGCCGGCAACACCATTGCCGCGGCCGCGAAGCTGGCGACCCAGCAGATCAACGACGCCGGCGGCATCAAGATCGCCGGCAAGACCTACAAGTTCAAACTCTTCATCCGTGACGACCGCACCAACGTCGATACCGCCATTGCCGCGGCGCGCGAACTGGTCAACGACGTCGGCGTCTCCGCGGTTTGGGGCACCGAATCGCACGACTTCTCCGTGTCGATGGCCAAGATTACCGGTCCGGCCAAGGTGCTGCAGTTCACCGGCAACTCGTCGCTCGGCGGCGTGCTGTCGGACCAGACGGTCGCCAAGGACGGCTGGCTGCACTATACGTTCCAGACCGAACCGCAGGAATGGCAGCGTTCGACCAGCACGGCCAAGGGCGTCTTGTCGCTGGTCGGGCCGCAGCTGAAGACCCCGCCGAAGCATTCGGTCGTGTTCGTCGGCAATGACGCCACCGGCCAGTATCTCTCCGAGAACTACGTCACGGCGCTCAAGGCCGAGGGGCAGACGGTTGATCTGGTCAAGTATCCGCCGGATACCACCGACTTCTCGCCGCTGTTGACCCGCGTCAAGAGCCTCAATCCGGATGTGGTACACTTCTGGTATAATGGCGATTCCACGCTGATCGCCTTCCCGCAGGCCCTGAAGCTCGGCGTCGCGCCGTCCTACTTCCTGTTCGGCGTCGACCCCGGCATCTACAAGGAACGCGGCCTCAAGGCTGACCAGCCGGTCACCATGAGCTGCGTGCCGATGTGCTGGGGCTCCGCTCCGTTCCAGGCGGTCAAGGACTACTTCGTGAAGTACTTCGCGCTCGGCGCCGCCAAGGGACCGCAGTCGTCGGTGTCGCTGCTCTACTACGACTACTTCTTCATGTACGCCAAGGCGCTCGAGCAGGTTGGCAAGCTCGACGATCCCGACGCCGTCGTCGCGGCGCTGGAAAAGATGCAGTACCAGGGCGTGGTCTCGGCGGTGCCGTTGAGCTTCAACAACCACCACCAGGTCACCTTCGCTACCGAAGTCTGCCTGGCGGAACCCGGCACGTCCGACCAGTTCAAGTGCGCGGTCGAAGCCCCGCCTGCCACCGCCCCCAAGGCGGACTGAGCCTATCGCATCGACAATGGATACGATCCCGCCGCTCTCCAGGCGGGGTCGTGCCCGGCAACCGAAGCCGCACGCACGGTACTGCCCAAACCTGCAGGCCGCTTCGGCGCACGGCCGGCAGTTCGGCCTCAAAGGTCGGACTGCCCGGACCGCGGCGCCAGTGCATCAGCCCAGTCCGACGCAACGGCGCGAAGGCCGCATCCGACTGGACAAGCTGTTGCGCCAACCTAAGAGACTCTAGTGCACGGCTGATGGCGAGACGCAAATCGTGCGGCAGCATCCGTGCGCCGGGAGTAGGATGCCGTCCAATCGAAATGCGGCGGCGTGCCTGACGGGGGACCTCAATGGAAATCCTAATTCAACAGCTGGTGAACAGCCTGTCGGTCGCCAGCGTTACGATCCTGATCGGCATGGGTATCACGCTGATCTTCGGCCTCGCAGGCATCGTGAACTTCGCCCACGGCGAGTTCCTGATGATCGGCGGTATCGCCACTTGGTTCTTCGTCGGCATGGGGCTGAACTTCTTCGTCGCTCTGGTGCTGGCAATGGTGGTGGTGGGGGCGCTTGGCTTTGTCGCCGAGCGAGGCCTGTTCCGATTTACGCTCGATCGACCGATGAACGGCTTCATCATGTCGATCGGTCTCAGCGTCATCCTGCAGCATGTGGTGGTGCGCGTCTTCGACGAGTTCCAGAAGAGCACGCCCGATCCGCTCAACACGGTCTGGGTGGTCGGCGATGTGCACATCATCGCCATGCGAGCCGTCGTGGTGGCGATTACCGCCGTCGTCGTGGCGATCACCTATTTCGGCATCTCGCGCAGCCGTTACGGTCTGGCGCTGCGGGCCAGCGTCGCCGACCAGAGCACGGCGGAGCTCATGGGTATTCCGGTCCGGCGATACGTCACCGGGGTGTTCGTCTACGGCAGCATCCTGGCCGGGCTCGGCGGCGCGCTGATGATCGGCCTGTTCCCGATCACCCCCTTCGTCGGCAGCGTCATCATCACCCGCGGCTTCGTGGTGTCGCTGATGGGCGGTCTCGGCAACGTCAACGGCGCCGTGCTGGCCGGCCTCGTCCTCGGCTTGGTCGATGGCTTCAGCGCCGGCTACGGCTATCCCGAATGGACCGATGCCTATTCGCTGGTGATCATGATCGTCATACTGGTGGTGCGCCCGCAGGGTCTGCTCGGCGGCACGCTCGGTCCCAAGGCTTCCTGACGTCGACGGCGCGGGGATGCGCCGGGAGGACGGAGTACTATGACAATGGAGTTCCTAAACTTGAAGATGCCGATGGTACGCGGCGGCTCACATGCCAAGGCCGGAACGGATCCGCACAGTCCGGATCGGCGGATCGAACAGATCGTGTTCGCCGTCGCGCTCATCGTCCTCGTGGCCGCACTGCCGTCGCTCAATATCGGCTATCGGTTCCTGTCGATCGCCATCACCACCGGCTATACCGCGATCGCGCTCTACGGGCTCGGGCTGCAATTCGGTCAGGCCGGCATCATGTCGGTCGGCCATGCAGCGATGCTTGGGATCGGCGCCTATACGGCGGCAATGCTGTCCAACCATCTCGGGATCGGTTTCTGGGCAGCCTTGCCGGCCTCGATCGTGTTGGCGGCGATCGCCGGCGGCCTGGTCGGGCTGCCGTCACTGAGGGTCAGCGGCCAGCACTACATCATCATCACCTTTTGCTTCTGCGCGCTGCTGGTCATCTGCCTGACCAATGGCGGCAGCTTCACCGGTGCCGCGACCGGGCTCGACGTCGGGTCGATCCCGCGTGTCCTCGGCATCAACTTCGATAAGCTCTTCAACTACTACTATCTGGTCCTCGGCGCGCTGGCGATCACGCTCGCAACGACGTATGCGATCATGAATTCCAGCTACGGCCGGACGCTGCGCGCGATCCGCGAGAACGAGCAGCTGGCCAGGGCCATCGGCATCAACGTCGACATGCACAAGATCGGCGTGTTCATGGCGAGCGGTGCCTTCGCCGGCCTCGCCGGCATCCTGCAGGTCTACTACCTCAGGCACATTTCGCCGACGCTCTATGGCGCATTCCCCAGTCTCTATCTGGCGCTGATGGTGATGCTCGGCGGCGGGCGGCTGCTCTACGGCCCGCTGATCGGCGCGATCATCGTCAACTTCCTGCCGGAAGTGATGGACCTCAACCCGGTCGATTCGCGCATCGCCTATGGCGTCGCGCTGCTCATCGTCATCCTGCTGCTGCCCGGCGGCGTCAGTTCCGGCCTGCTGGCGATCTATCGCTGGGTCGGTGGCTTGCTGGTCCGGCGCGGCTCCAAGGCCGGTTCTTGAGCGCAAAACAGACGAGAGAATGGAGGAAGCGTTCATGGCAGCGCTCGAAATCAACGGCCTTCGCAAGGCTTTCGGCGGCGTCATCGCGCTCGGCGGTGTCGACTTGTCGATCCCCGACGACCGGATCACCGGCGTCGTCGGTCCGAACGGCTCCGGCAAGACCACGCTGTTCAACGTCATCACCGGGGTCTATCCGCCGACCGGCGGCAGCATCACCTGGCACGGCGAGGACATTTCCGGTCGGGCGCCGCACCAGATCGCACGCAAAGGTCTGGTGCGCACCTTCCAGCAGGCCATGTCGTTTCCCGGCCTGCCGGTCAAGGAAAACGTGCAGATCGCGCTTGAACGCGGCGGTCGGCAGCTTCGCGGCGGCGAACCGCGTTGGCATAGCCCGGAAGAGCTGCTCGACTTCGTCGGTCTCGGCGGCCGCGGCAACGACGACGCCGGATCGATGCCGTTCGGCAACCTGCGCCGGCTCGGCGTGGCGGTGGCGCTTGCGGCCAACCCGGTGCTGCTGCTGCTCGACGAACCGGCAGCCGGCCTCAGCGACGGCGAAGCCAGCATGCTGGCCGACCTGATCATCAAGCTGCCCGGCATGGGCATCGGGGTGTGTCTGATCGATCACCACATGACGTTCATGACGGCGTTATGCCAGCGGCTGATCGTGCTCGACTTCGGCACCAAGATCGCCGACGGCACGACGCAAAGCGTGCTGACCGACCCGAAAGTGATGGAAGTCTATCTGGGAGGCGAGCTGTGACACTGCTGACGGTCGAGCACCTCTATACCGCCTACGGCGCGGTCAAGGTCAACCACAACGTATCGATGACTGTCGGCGAGGGCGAGATCGTGACGATCATCGGCCCGAACGGCGCCGGCAAATCGACCATCCTCAGGGCCATCTCGGGTCTGTTGAAGCCCAAGCAGGGCGCCATCACCTTCGACGGCCGCAATGTGACCGGCCTCGCGGCCGACCGGATGGCCGGGCTTGGCGTGGTGATGGCGCCGGAGGGCCGCAAGATCTTCGCCGATCTCACGGTGCGCGAGAACCTCAAGCTCGGCGCCTACGCCCGCAAGGACCAATCCGGCGTCGATGCCGACATCGAGCTGATGGAATCCTATTTCGACATCCTCGCCACGAAGCGCGATGCCAAGGGCGGCACGCTATCGGGCGGCCAGCAGCAGATGCTGGCGATCGCGCGCGGCCTGATGGCGCGACCGCGGATTCTGATCCTCGACGAACCGTCGCTGGGGTTGGCGCCGGTGATGGTGAAGGAAGTGCGGTCCGTCGTTGCCGCCGTTCGCGACAAGTTCAATGCCGCGGTGCTGCTGGTCGAGCAGAACGCGTCGCTGGCGCTGGCGGTCTCCGAACGCGGCTACCTGTTGCAGCATGGGCAGATCGTGGCCTCCGGCCCGATCGAAGAACTGCGTGAATCGTCGCTGATGCGCGAACTCTATTTCGGCGAGCAGAGCGCTCAGGCCGGCGAATGATCGAAGGAGACATGACAATGCACACAAGACGTTTCGGCTCGACCGCCCGCCAGGTTTCCGAGATCGGGTTCGGCACCTGGGCGCTCGGAGCCGACTGGGGATCGGTCGATGACAGCGACGGCATCGCCGCGCTGAACCATGCGCTCGATCATGGAGTCAACTTCATCGACACTGCCGACGTCTACGGCAACGGCCGGGCGGAAAAGCTGATCGCTGAGGTGCTGAAGACGCGCACCGGCAAGGACGCGCCGATGGTGGCCACCAAGGCGGGCCGCCGGCTGAACCCGCATGTCGCCGAAGGCTACAACCGCGACAACCTCACGGCGTTCATCGACCGCAGCCTGCAGTATCTCGAGGTCGAAGCGCTCGATCTCGTGCAGCTGCACTGCCCGCCGACCGAAACCTACTATCGCCCCGAAACGTTCGAGGCGCTTGACGGCCTCATTCGCGCCGGCAAGATCCGGCGCTGGGGCGTCAGCGTCGAGAAGGTCGAGGAAGCCATCAAGGCGCTGGAATTCCCCGGCCTGACCAGCGTCCAGATCATCTACAACATCTTCCGGCAGCGCCCGGCCGAGCTGTTCTTCGACATGGCCAAGCGCCGCGACGTGGCAATCATCGTCCGGGTGCCGCTGGCCAGCGGCATGCTGTCGGGCAAGTTCCGTCCCGACAGCCAGTTCGCGGCGAATGATCACCGCAACTACAACCGGCACGGCGAAGCCTTCGACGTCGGCGAGACCTTCTCGGGCGTGCCGTATGACGCCGGTCTGGCGGCGGTCGAGGACCTGCGCTCGCTGTTGCCGGCAGGCGTCACCATGGCGCAGTTCGCGCTGCGCTGGATCCTGATGCAGGACGCGGTGACGGTGGTCATCCCCGGCGGCAAGAATCCCCGCCAGGTCGGCGAGAATATCGCCGCCGCCGAATTGCCGGAGATCCCCGCCGATACGATGCGCAAGGTCGCCAAGATCTACGACGAGCGGATCAAGCCGTTCGTGCATCAGCGTTGGTGAGGGAGCACGTCATGGCTCACGTCAAGATCGACGCCCATCAGCACTTCTGGCATCCGGAGACCGGCGGCGACTACGGCTGGCTGAGCGGCCCGTTCGAGCGGCTCAACCGGCGCTTCGACCCGCACGACCTGCAGCCGTCGCTGGCCATCAACGGCATCTCGGGAACCGTTCTCGTGCAGACGTGGAACGATCTCGACGAGACCTGGGAGTTCATCCGCATCGCCGCGACGACCGATTTCGTCGCCGGCGTCGTCGGGTGGGTCGACCTCACCGACAGACAGGTCGGCGACACGCTCGCCGCCCTCAAGTCCAGCCCGGAAGGCCGCTGGCTGGTCGGCATCCGCCACCTGATCCAGACCGAGGCCGATCCGAACTGGCTGTTGCGCGACGACGCCCGGCGCGGGCTGAAGGCGGTCGAGCAGGCGGGCCTCGTCTACGATCTGGTTCCGAATCTGCCGCAACTGCCGTCCTGCGTGCAGACGACGCGCGATTTTGCCGGTTTGCGCTTCGTGCTCGACCATATCTCCAAGCCCGAGATCCGCAATCGCGAGTTCAAGGCGTGGTCGGGCCTGATGCGCGGCTTCAAGGCGGAGCGCGATCATGTCTATTGCAAGCTCTCCGGCATGGTGACCGAGGCCAATTGGGCGACATGGACGCCGGCGGACCTCAAGCCCTACGTCCTGGAGGCGCTCGACGTCTTCGGTGCGGAGCGCTGCATGTTCGGCTCCGACTGGCCTGTCTGCCTGGTCGCGGCCAGCTACGACCGGGTGCACGACGCGCTCATGGAATGTGTGCAGGAGCTGTCGCAGGCCGAATGTGATCGGATCTTCGGCGGCACGGCGATCGAGTGCTATGGCCTCGCCGACTTGGTGTCGGTCAGCGCCAAGGGAGAGGTTCATGCCTGATATCAACGCGCCGCGATTGACGTTTCCGACCAAGCTCGGCTTCGGTGCCAGCGGCCTCGGAACGCTCTACCACGACGTCTCGGAAAGCGAGGCGGCCGCGGTGTTCCAGGAGGTGTATGACGCCGGCTGGCGCTATTTCGATACGGCGCCGCTCTATGGTCACGGCCTCAGCGAACTGCGTCTCGGCCACTTCCTGCGCACGATCCCGCGCGCCAGCGTGACCGTGTCGACCAAGGCCGGGCGCTACATGGTGCCGCCGCGCGGCGAGACCGTCGACTACGGCTACTGGGCCGCTCCACTGCGACTGAAGCCGGTGTTCGACTACAGCTACGACGGCACGATGCGGTCGATCGAACAGTCGGCCAACCGGATCGGCATTACCGATTTCGACCTCGTGTACATTCACGATGTCGACCGGTTCACCCATGGCGCCGGCTTCGAACGGCGGTTCGACGAAGCGGTCGAGGGCTGCTACCGCGCGCTCGCCGATCTCAGGAAGGGCGGCTACATCAAGGCCGTCGGCGTCGGGGTCAACGAGAGCGATATCGCCACGCGGTTCGTCCAGGCGTGCGATCTCGACGTGGTGATGATGGCCGGCCGATACACGCTGTTGGAGCGCGGCGCGACCGTCGATCTGTTCCCGGCGGCCAAGGCGGCGGGGACCCAGATCGTGGCGGCCGGCGTGTTCAATTCGGGCATTCTCGCTGCCGGGCCGGACAGCGCCAAAGCAACCTACGATTATGGCGCGCCGCCCGCCGACGTGGTGGCCAAGGTCAGGCGACTGCAGGAGATATGCAGGTCCGAGAATGTGCCGCTGCAGGCCGCTGCGGTGCAATTTCCGCTGCGCCATCCGCAGGTTTCGGCCGCCGTCTTAGGGATGAGCCGCATCGGCCGCGCCGCCCAGAATATGGAATGGTACAACTGGCCGATCTCGGACGCTCTCTGGGCGAAGCTCGATGCAGCGGTGGCGCTGACGACGGTCTGACCATCCGGCCCGATCGGTTCGGAGGCGGCGCATCGCCGCCTCGAGAGCGATCCTGAGGCCTGCGCCCGGGCCGATAGCGCCGGCCCCGGCATTCATTCCACCCAATTCGGCGGCCCCCCCAAGCAGGCCAGGCGATCGGCGTCCCGCCCCGACATCTGTCGGTCGGGACGCCGATCAGCTTTTGGCCGCGGCGAAGGCGGAGGCATATTTGCCGTCGGGGTCGCCCGAAGGCGGGCCGTAAGGCGAAATCGACAACAGGCCGACGCGCTGGGCCGCGCCGGCGAGGTGGGCCCGCATCGCCGCGCGGGCGGCGTCGGGATCACCGGACTCGAGCGCCACGGCAATCCGTTCGTGCTCGATCATCGTCGCCATCGTCATGTCTTCCGATCTGTGCCAGGCCCCGGCGAGTTGGATGCTTTCACCGACCCGGGCCGAGACGAAGACGAGAAATTCGATCAGATAGGCATTGTGTGTCGCGGCCGCGATCATGCGGTGAAATTCCAGATCCGCCCGCATCTGGGACAGGCTGCCGTCCGGCTCGGCGACCATCTGGGCAATGGAGTCCCGAATCGCCTTCAGTTCGTCCGGCGCGCAGCGCACCGCCGCCAGCGCGGCGGCTTCACCCTCAAGAATGCCGCGGAATTCGAACAGGCTGCCCAGCGCTTCGGCTTGTTGCAGAGCCTCATTGTCGATGGTGATGCTGTTGGCGGTCGGCGTTTCGGCGACAAATGCACCGCGCCCCTGCTGCGACCAAATGCGACCCTCGGATCGCAACCGGGCGATCGCCTCCCGCACGACGTTGCGGCTGACGGCGAAGGTCAGAGCCAGCGTCTGCTCCGAGGGCAACTGGTCACCGGGCTTGAGACGCCCTTGCGCGATCTCACGAGCGATGGATGTCGCGACCAGCGTCGGCAGGTGCGGTCCGCGACTGACTTTGTCCAGTTTCAATGTCATGACCATCTCCAACACAAACGGCGTCTGTCCGGGCCGCCTGCCGGTGCGCCGTCGTCCCGCTCAGTTTCGTCGGCCGGTCGGGTCGCTGACCGCGTGAACAACCAGCGAAGGACACCGGTCGCAGCACCGGCCTGGCCAACTAATCCTGTTGCACGGTTGTCGTATAAGCTATATTCATTTAACACCAAATGCGACCTGTTGGGAACAGCGTCATCGCTTTCAACCACAACGTACGGTACTATTTTTCGGGAGGTGACGGTGTCTCAGCCAGGCAGCCGCTTTCGCGTGATGCACACGATGATCAGAGTCCTCGATCTGGACAAGTCTATTCGTTTTTATACTGAAGTGCTCGGCATGTCATTGCTTCGGCGCGAAGACATTTCCGAGGGGCGTTTCACGCTGGTATTCGTCGGTTACGGACCGGAAAACGCGAATGCGGTTGTGGAGCTGACTTACAATTGGGACCAGAGCGAGCCATATGCCATCGGTTCCGGGTTCGGTCATCTCGCCATCGGCGTCGAGGACATCTATGCGGTGTGCGCCGCGATCGAGGCATCCGGAGCGCCGATCCTGCGGGCGCCCGGTCCGATGAAGCACGGCACGACGCATATCGCCTTCATCGCCGATCCCGACGGCTACAAGATCGAGCTGATCGGGCTCGACACGGTCGAGGCGCGGCAGCTCGGCTGAGCGGATGCCGGCGCGACGACGGTGACCGATCGGCAGGCATCGGAGCCGCAGCCGGCTCAGGCGCACTCCTCCCAGATCTTCGCCAGTTCGACGATGGTGGCCACGGCCAGCTCCATGTCCTGGCGGCTCACCCATTCGAGCGGCGAGTGGAAGGCATGCCCACCGGCAAAGATGTTCGGGCAGGGCAGCCCCATATACGAGAGCCGCGAGCCGTCGGTGCCGCCGCGGATGCTGCCGATGACCGGCGTCAGCCCGACGCGGCGAACCGCTTCGACCGCGTTGGCGACAATCTCCGGATGGTGGTCGAGCACGGCTTTCATATTGCGATACTGCGGCTTGACCTGGAACGTGTAGGACGAGCCGGGATAGCGGGCGAGCACATCCTTCACCAAGGCTTCGAGCAGCGCCTCCTTGGCGGCGAGACCCGCCTCGTCGAAGTCGCGCACGATCAGGCTGATCGTCGCCTTTTCCATCGAGCCGACGACGCTGGTCGGGTGCAGGAACCCCTGCCGGCCCTCGGTCGTCTCCGGAGCGGCGTCCTTCGGCAGGCGATCGATGATGGCGCCGGCGATCCGGATGGCATTCTCCATCCGGCCCTTGGCAAAGCCCGGATGGATGGCGACGCCGGTGATGCCGATCTCGATGCCGTCGGCTGAAAACGTCTCGTTCTCGATGTGGCCGGCGGTCTCGCCATCCATCGTGTAGGCGAAGCGGGCGCCGAGCTTTACAAGGTCGACCTTGTCGACGCCGCGCCCGATCTCCTCGTCGGTGGTGAACAGCAGCCTGATCTCGCCGTGCCGGACCTCCGGATGGGAGACAAGGATCTGAGCGGCCGTGACGATCTCGGCGATGCCGGCCTTGTCGTCGGCGCCGAGCAGCGTCGTCCCGTCCGTCGTGATGATGTCGTTGCCGATCTGATCGGCGAGTGCCGGATGTTCGGCGACGCGGATGACCTGGTCGGGATCGCCGGGGAGCCGGATGTCGCCACCGCGATAATCACGGACGATCTGCGGTTTGACGCCGGTGCCGCTGAAATCCGGCGCGGTATCCATGTGCGAGCAGAAGCAGATCACCGGCACAGGTTTGCCGGAATTGGCCGGCACCGTGGCATAGACGTTGCCGTGCGCATCGATGTGGGCGTCGGCAAGTCCGATCGCCCTGAGTTCGTCGACAAGCAGACGGCCGAGTGCTTTCTGCTTGTCGGTCGAGGGCTGGGCGGCCGAGCGGGGATCGGATTGCGTATCGATGGCGACATAGCGCAGAAAACGATCGACGACCGTATCGGTCATGGGCAGCGGTCCTCTTCATCGGCAGGGATCGTCGCCCGATATAATCACGATCCAAGCGCCGAAGAACGCCCCCTCGCCACAAGATCTGCATGGCGGCAATCATCGTGCCGCCGCAGCGGCTTTCCCGCCGCAGCGCCGTGGCGGGAAACGACCGGCCTGCAGGCGGCAGCGGAACGAACGAAGGCGCCGGTTGCCGCTGTGAATGGCGGATAACTTCAGCTGGCGACGCCGCCGCAGATGACCATGCCGGCAAGCGCGTCGTGCGACCCGTCGACGCAGCAGACGTGCAGCGCGGCATAAGAGAGCCCGAGCAGCCCGAGCAGCACCATGGTCTTGGCGCCGAACATCCGCTTCAGCCAACCGGACTTCGCCTTTGCGGTCGCGGCCACGTCGGGGGCTGCCACGTCGGCGCCAGCGGCATCGACCTCGGGCGCCGGCATTGCCTCGACCAGTTCGATCGCCGGCCCGGCAACCGGTTCGTCGAGCGAGACTTCGGCGCTGAACGTCTCGAAGAACTCGCCGGCGAGCTTGCGGGCAGTGGAATCGATCAGCCGTGCGCCAAGCTGGGCAAGCTTGCCGCCGATCTGCGCGTCCACCTCGTAGGCGAGCAGCGTCGCGCCCGATCCGTCGTCGCTGAGGCGGACGACGGCGCCGCCCCTGGCGAAGCCGGCGACCCCGCCGGATCCCTCGCCGCTGATCCGGTAGCCATTCGGCGCGTCAATGTCGGAGAGGGTCACCTTGCCGCCAAAGGTCGCCTTAACCGGGCCGATCTTCAACGTCACCTTCGCCGTCATCTCGGTCGGCGACGTCATCTCCAGGCTGTCGCAGCCGGGAATGCAGAGTTTCAGCACCTCTGGATCGTTGAGCGCGGCCCAGACCACGTCGCGTGGCGCGCCGATGCGCCGGGAGTCGTTCATTTGCATGGCGGATCATCCTCAGGTTGGCAGAAGCTGGCGCACGCCGCGGCGGCGGAGCGCGGTAATCTCGGCGATGATCGACAGCGCGATCTCCTCCGGAGTGACGGCGCCGATGTCGAGCCCGGCCGGCGCCTTCAGCCGATCGAAGCGCTCGGCGGCCACGCCTTTGGCGACCAGATCCTCGCGCAAGGCCGCCACCTTGCGGCGGCTGCCGACGAAGGCGACGTAATCGCATTCGGCCGCCAACGCCGCCGTCAGCGCCGCCTCGTCCGACCGGCCTTGCGTCGAGACGACGACATAGCGGTGCTCGGCGGCCTGCAGTTGCAGTTCGAAGCCGACGATGCGCTCGTCGGCCGTCGCAAACAGCGGCTGATCGTCGGCCGGAGCACCGACGCTGACGCGGAAGCCGAAGCGCGGGCCGACGTCGGCGAGCGCCAAGGCGACCGGACTGGCGCCGAGCACGACAAGGTTCGGCTTCGGCAGCATCGGCTCGATGAAGATGTCCATGGTGCCGCGGCTTGGGCACATGTTGCGGGCGAACTTGACACCCTCCCGCTCCTCGCCCGGCTTGATGCCCAATTCGGCGAGAATGTCCTTCGGCACGACGGAGATGAGACGCGGCTGTCCATCGGCCAAAGCATCGCGGGCCGCCTTCAGCACCGCGCCGCGCGCGCAACCACCGCCGATCCAGCCATCCGAGATGGTGCCGTCGGGGCGAACCACCGCCTTGGCGCCGGCTTTGGCCGCCGTCACCGAGACGGTGCGCACCACGGTCGCCAGACAGAAGGCTTCGCCGCGCGACTTCAGGTCGGCGGCGAGTTCGATGAGGTCGGGCTGCGGCTGCATGGGCAGAACTCCTCAAAGACGGGCGAGATAGGGTTCGAGCGCCCGCAGGCTCTCGATCGAATGGGCGGCCGAGAACAAATCGACGAACGGCAGTGCCGCCGCCATGCCCCGCGCCGACGGCTGGTAATCGTCCCAGCCGAGGAGCGGATTGAGCCAGACGATGCGCCGGCAGCGTCGCCTGAGCGCGGCCATCTCGGCCGCGAGCCGTTCCGGCGTGCCGGTGTCGTAGCCGTCGGACAGAATCATCACGCAGGTGCGCGAATGGATGACGCGGGGCGCGTGGTGCCGGTTGAAATCGGCAAGGCTGTCGCCGATGCGGGTACCACCGCCGACGCCTTCCGCCATCAACCCCAGCCGGTCGAGCGCGCGCGCGGCATCCTTTTCCTTCAGCACATCCGATACATGCACGAGACGCGTGTGGAACAGGAACGCTTCGGCTTCGCGGAAATGGTCCATGACGCCGTGGACGAAGCGCAGGAACACGGCGGTGTACAGGCTCATCGATCCGGACGCGTCGAGCAGCACCACGAGCCGCAGCGGCTTGTGGCGCGGACGGCGTCGCACCAGCTCGATCGGGGTGCCGCCGGTCGAAAGGCTCGCCCGGATGGTACGGCGCAGGTCGAGGCGTGGTCCGCGCCGCGCCGCCCGATCGCGCCGGGTGAGACGGGCGCGCATGCTCTCGGCCAGGCGGCCGGCAAGCGCATGCGCTTCAGCCAGCGCCTCCGGGTCGGCGATTTTGCGGAAATCCGTCCGCGCCACGCTTTCGATGCGGCTGGCGCCCTCGCGCCGCGCCGCCGGATCGGTGGGCAGGTCGGATCCATCGGACCCGCGCGACACATCGACCGGCAGGCCGCCGGTGCCGTTCGTCCGGCCCGCTTCGGCAAGCGCGCGGATGGTGCGCTGGCTGACCTTGGCGCCGCTGGCTGCGACCGCGACACGGGTCTTCACCCGCTCGCCGCTCCAGAAAGCGTCAAACAGCGCGTCGAAGCTCTCCCAATCGGATCGCCGCCCGGAGAATAGTGACCTGAGCGCCGGCTTGACCTCGGCCGGTCGGTTCATCCCGCGAGCCGCCAGCAGCTTGAGCGCGTCGCGGGTCTCGGCGAAACCGATCCGGAAGCCGTTGTCACGCAACGTGCGGGCGAAACCGGCAAGCCGCCGGCGGATGGCGGGGCCGAGATCGGAGGATGTCGCCAGAGCGGGGCGCATGTCAGGCCACCCTGCCGATCAGCCGATCAACCACTTCGGGCGTCACCCGGGAGCGGTCCTCGCGCGTCTTCAGCACACAGGCGAGCGTGTCGTAGACGGCCTCGCGTGCACCTTCGAGCCGCGACACATTCAAGCCGACCAGCGCCGCCGCCCAATCGAGCGTCTCGGCGATGCCGGGGATCTTCGACAGGTCCTCCTTGCGGACGCGCTCCATCAGCCGCGCCATCTGCAGGGCCAGCGTCGCATCGATGCCGGGCACGCGGGCGAGGAGGATGCGCGCCTCGCGGTCGACGTCGGGGAAATCGAGGGCGTGATAGAGGCAGCGGCGGCGCAGCGCGTCGGACAGTTCGCGCGTGCCGTTCGACGTCAGCACGACATGCGGGATGGTGGTTGCGACGATGGTGCCGAGTTCGGGAATGCTGACCTGGAAATCCGACAGCACCTCTAAGAGAAAGGCCTCGAATTCGGTGTCGGCGCGATCGATCTCGTCGATCAGCAGCACAGGGGCGACCGGCTGGCGGATGGCGGCCAGGAGCGGGCGCTCAAGCAGATAGGTTTCCGAGAAGATATGCGCTTCCGTCGCTTCGGCATCGCGGCCCTCGCGCGCCTTGATCGCCAACAGCTGGCGCTGGTAGTTCCATTCGTACAGCGAATCGGCGCGGTCGAGCCCTTCGTGGCACTGCAGCCGGATCAGCCTGGTCTCGTAGATCTTGGCGAGCGCCTTGGCGACCTCGGTCTTGCCGACACCGGCTTCGCCCTCGATCAGCAGCGGCCGTTTGAGCAAGTCCATCAGCTGCACGGCGGTGGCGAGCGCCGGGTCGGCGATATAGCCGACGCCGGCGAGCCGATCCGCGATGGTCTGGCGATCAAGCATGGGGTGCCCTCGGGGATGACTAGCGAGAGAGGTCGGAGCCCCGTGGCGTACCCCTCTCCCTGTCCCTCTCCCACAAGGGGAGAGGGGACGAAAGTTGCACCATCGTGCTGCGATGCCCCTCCCCCCTTGTGGGAGAGGGTGCCCGAAGGGCGGCAGAGGGGGCGGACGATGGCAGACGTGCCGCCCTCACCTCACACTCCCAGCCGCCGCGCCGCTTCCCAGAGCCGCCACGCGTCGTGCGGCATCTGGATGTGGGTGGAGCCGAGGAAGCCGAAGGCATCGTTGACGGCATTGGAGAAGGCCGGCACGCCGCCGACGTTGGGGCTTTCGCCGACGCCCTTGGCGCCGATCGGATGGTGCGGGCTGGGCGTGACGGTGAAATCCGTCTCCCAATGCGGCGTCTCGACGGCGGTGGGCAGGAAGAAGTCCATGAAGGACGCGCCCATGACGTTGCCGATCTCGTCGTATTTGATTTCCTGGCCCATGGCGATGGCAAAGGCCTCGGTGAGGCCGCCGTGCACCTGCCCCTCGATGATCATCGGGTTGATGCGGGTGCCGCAATCGTCGAGCGCATAGAAACGCCGGATCTTGGCGACGCCGGTATCGACGTCAATGTCCATGACGCAGATATAGGCGCCGAAGGGATAGGTCATGTTCGGCGGATCGTAGTAGTTGACCGCCTCCAGTCCCGGCTCAAGCCCGGGAGGCGGCGCATTATAGGCCGCCCAGGCAATCTCCTTCATCGTCTTGGCCCGTTCCGGGTTGCCTTTGACGCGGAAGCCGTCGATGTCCCACTCGAGGTCGTATTCCGACACTTCCAGCAGGTGGGCGGCGATCATCTGCGCCTTGTTCTTGATTTTTCGCGCCGCCATGGCGATGGCAGCTCCTGCAACCGGCGTCGAGCGCGAGCCGTAGGTGCCGAGACCGTAAGGAGCGGTGTCGGTATTGCCTTCCTCGATCATGATGTCGTCGGCGGGGATGCCGAGCTCGGTGGCGATGATCTGCGCCCAGGTGGTCTCGTGGCCCTGGCCCTGGCTCTTCGACCCCATGCGCGCGATGATCGAGCCGGTCGGGTGGATGCGGATCTCGGCCGAATCGAACATGGCGACGCCGAGGATGTCGCAGTTCTTGGACGGACCGGCGCCGACGATCTCGGTGAAGAAGGAAACGCCGATGCCCATCAGGTCGCGCGTCTCGCCGCGCTTGAAGGCCTCGCGTTTCGCCGCCTGCTCGGCGCGCAATTGCCTGTAACCGACGGTGTCCATCGCCTTCTGCAGGGCGAGATGATAGTCGCCCGAATCATATTCCCACCCCAAGGCCGACTGGTAGGGGAACTGCTCGCGGCGGATGAAGTTCTTCATCCTGAGGTCGGCCGGGTCCATCCCGAGTTTCTGCGCCAGGATGTCCATGGAGCGCTCGATGCAGTAGGCGGCTTCCGTCACCCGGAACGAACAGCGGTAGGCGACGCCGCCCGGCGCCTTGTTGGTATAGACGCCGTCGACCGACAGATGCGCGACCGGGAAATCGTACGACCCGGTGACGATGTTGAAGAAGCCGGCCGGCCATTTGGACGGATCGGCGCAGGCGTCGAACGCCCCGTGGTCGGCCAGCACATGCACGCGCAGGCCGGTTACCCGACCGTCCCTGGTCGCGGCAAGCTCGGCGGTCATGTGATAGTCGCGGGCAAACGACGTGGTGGAGAGGTTCTCCATCCGGTCCTCGACCCATTTGACCGGCCGGCCCGTGACGATCGAGGCGACGATCGCGCAGATGTAGCCGGAATAGGCGCCGACCTTGTTGCCGAAGCCGCCGCCGATGTCGGGGGACACCACGTGGATCTTGTGCTCGGGGATCTTCGACAGGAGCGAGGCGACGGTACGGATCACGTGCGGCGCCTGGAAGGTGCCGTAGACGGTCAATTCGCCCTTCACCTTGTCGAAAGAAGCGATCGCCTGGCAGGTTTCGAGCGGCGAGGGATGCGTGCGGTGGTAGGAGATCAGGTGATTGACCGTGATCTCGGCCTGGGCGAAAGCCTCGTCGGTCGCGGCCTTGTCGCCGACGCTCCACTCGAAGATGTGGTTGTGGTGTTTTCGCGCGCCATGTGCACCGGTGGTCTTGCCGTCGAGATCGGGGCGAAGCACCGGTGCATCGGGCGCCATCGACTTGAACGGGTCGACGATGACCGGAAGCTCTTCGTACTCGACCTCGATCAGCTGCAGCGCATCATCGGTGATGTAGCGGTTCTCCGCGACGACAAAGGCGATTTCCTGGTTCTGGAAGCACACCTTGCCATCGGCCAGCACCGCCTGCACGTCGCCGGCCAGCGTCGGCATCCAGTGCAGGCCCAGGGGCTTCAGCTCCTCGGCGGTGATGACGGCGAGGACGCCCGGCAGGGCCAGCGCCTTGGAGGCGTCGATCTTCTTGATCCTGGCGTGGCCGAACTGCGAGCGGACGAAGTCGCCGTGCAGCATGCCGGGCAGCTTGATGTCGTCGACGTAGTTGCCCTTGCCTTGGGTGAAGCGGACGTCTTCCACCCGCTTGCGCTTGCAGCCCATGCCTTCGAGCCGCGCTTCGCGCTCCGCGCGCGTCGGGGTCATGTCATTCATTCTGCGGCCTCCTGGAAGGTGCGACCGTTGAGCCGGGCCGCAGCGAATTGGATGGCTTTGACGATGTTCTGATAGCCGGTGCAGCGGCAGAGGTTGCCGGCGATGCCGAAGCGGATCTCCTCCTCGCTCGGATCCGGGTTTTCGGTGAGCAGCACCTTGGCGCGCATCAGCATGCCCGGCGTGCAGAAGCCGCACTGCAGTCCGTGCATCTGCCGGAAGCCTTCCTGCAGCGCGTGCAGCGTGCCATCGGCGTTGGCAAGGCCCTCGACCGTGGTGATCGACGAGCCATTCGCCTGGACGGCGAAGGTGGTGCAGGATTTGATCGACTCGCCGTCGATCTCCACGGTGCAGGCGCCACAATGGCTGGTGTCGCAGCCGATATGCGTGCCGGTGAGGCCGAGGTCCTCGCGCAGGAAATGCACCAGCAGCGTGCGCGGTTCGACGAAGCGCTGCACCTTGCTGCCGTTGACCGTGACGGTGATCGGAAGAGTTTGCGTCTCAGACATGGGCATCAGGCTCCCTTCACCCGGCCGAAGGCCTTCACCAGAGCGCGGGCGACCATCACGCCCGCCATTTCGCGGCGGTATTCGGCCGTGCCGCGGCCGTCGGCGGCCGGGTCGGCGATCGCCTTGGCGGCGGCCGATGCGGCCTTCAGCGTGGCGGCATCGAGGCTGGTGCCGACGACCAGCCGGGCTGCCTCCTCGGCCAACAGCGGCGTCGGCGCGACATTGGTCAGCGCGATCGACGCGGTGGCGATGCGGCCGGCCGTCGCGCTCAGGATGACGGCAGCGGCAGCGGTGGCATAGTCGCCGATCTTGCGCTTCAGCTTTTCATAGGCTTGGCCGTGGCCCGCCGACGGCAGCGGAATGCGCACCGCCACCAGCAGTTCGCCCGGCTCAAGCAGGGTGAAATAGGGTCCGAGGTAGAAGTCGCGTGCCGCGACACTGCGTTCGCCGGAAGGGCCGGCGAGCACGTAGCTCGCGCCCAGGCACTGCATGACCGCCGGCATGTCGTTGCCTGGATCGCCGTTGGCAACGTTGCCGCCGATGGTGCCGCGGGTCCGCACCTGCGGATCGGCGATCTGCAGCGCCGCATCGCGCAGGATCGGCAGGCGATCGGCAATGAGCGCCGAGCCGATCACCTGCGCCTGGGTGACGGCCGCCCCGATGCGGATCCCGCCGGGCTCGACGTCGATCCCCTTCAGGCCGGCAACGCCGCCGAGATCGACAAGATGCTCGGGCGTCGCCATGCGCAGCTTCATCATCGGGATGAGGCTTTGGCCGCCGGCCAGAGGCCGCGACTCCTCGCCGAGCGACACAAGCAGGCCGACCGCCTCCTCGATGCTCGCCGGACGATGATAGGTGAATGGTCCTGGGATCACCGCGCTACCCTCCGCTTTCGCTGGTGCGGAGGACGCAATCGGCTGGGGCGCCGCCGTCTCCGCATTTTTGCGTAGGCGATCACAGGCCGCGGTGCAGCAGCAACCGGCAATACACGACCGGTGGCGCAATTGCACGGATTGGCCGGATGCTGCACGAAATGCGTCAGTATGTCTGCCGCATTTCCCGGCAAAAGCCGGCTCCGGCCGTCCGACGCGACACCGCCGGGCGCGGCATTTTGTGCAGCGCACAAGGACGCATTCCGCAGCGTGTCGAACGACGGCTCGCCGGACTGCGGCGGATCCGGCCGGGGGCGCACGGGGGCGCACCCTAGCGCGAAAATGCCGCTCGTCGACGTCCCAGGCGGTCAGGAGGCCTTGCCGAGCCGAGCCTCGAGCCGTTGCTTCAGCCACCGGTTACGCGACCGCGCCACCGGCGCCCAATAGGCGGTCCGCGTCGACAGCGCGACCTGGCTGGCGTCGCCGCTCTGTTTCAGCATCGAAACGCGGTCGATGTTGACGATGTGGCTGCGGTGGATGCGCGCGAAAATCGCCGGGTCGAGACGCGCCGCGACCTCGGAAATGGTCAGCGGGCAGAACCAGGTTTCCTCGCCGTCGAACAGCTGGGTGTAGTGGGCCTGCGCCTTGACGGCCGAAAGTCTGTTGACGTCGAGCGCCCGCCGCAAGCCGTCCCGTTCGACCGGCAGGCTTTTTGCCCAGCCGCCGGCCGGCGTCGTCGGCACCGCGTCGTGCTCCTCGTCGCGGAACTCGTTCTCCGCCGAGTCCAAGCCATCCGGCTTGGCGTCACCGGACGGCACATCCGCAGCCAGCACGGCGCCGATCGGAGCCGCAGCCGATGCGGCAGGACCTCTGCCGGGTATCGGCACCAGCGACAGCATGAACAGGCCGGAAACCAGAAAGGCGACGATCGACACAACGACGGCGAGGAGGCCTTGCGACAGCACCGGCTGGCTGCTCGGCAGCACGCCTGAGATCGGATGCATCGAGGTGCCGGCCATGGCGGTGTAGTGCATGGCGGAAATCGCCAGCGCCATCAGCGCCGCCGAGCCGACGATCGATTTCGGTGCGCCGATGCCGAAACCGAGCCAGAGCGCCATGCCCGACGCCAGCACGCCGATGACGATGCTGGCGGCGACGAAGGCGGGGGCATGGGTGAGATGCAGCGTCGCGTGCAGCGCCGACATGCCGAGGTAATGCATGGCGACGATGCCGCCGCCCATGGCGAAGGCGGCAACCGCGATGCGTTGAGCGTCTGGAGGGTTGGTGCCGACGAAAATCACGGCGATGCCGACGACCAGCACGCAGATCAGAAAGGAGATCAGGGTCGGCAGCACCAGAAAATCCACCGCAAACGGCAGGTTCAGCGCCAACATGCCGATGAAGTGCATCGTCCAGATCGCCAGTGCTAGCGACAGCGCCGAAGATGCGATCAGACGACGATAGCGAAGCCCTTGCGCCTCGCCGATCTGGCGAGCCAGATGCAGGCCGACAAAGCTTCCCTGAAAGGCGACGATCAATGACAATGCAACGAGCCAAGGCTCGTGCTGCAAGCTCATCGGCCCTCTAGCTCCCCGTGGCGTCACAGCCGTTTCAGATTGCGTCTGATTGGTCGCAATCATAAGCGAGATCCCGATGCGACGCCACGGGTCGCGCAAGGCTTGCGGCACGGCCGAGACGGCGACGGACCGCCATTTCGCGCTCGCTCGCCGCCCCGGCCGAGGCGCCGGCGGCAACCGGTACCTGTGGCGACATCCGAAGCGAAAGCTTCGCGGTTGACTTGGTTCAGACCAGCGTCAGCGGCAAGCGCCCGCCACCGTTCAATTCGACCCGCAAGGCATCGAACGTCGCCACCGAAGGATGGCGGTCGGTCGGTCGGTGCGGACTGCACGCCGTGATGATCACGACCGAGGCGCCGGCTGCCTCGGCGGCTTCGACGCCGGCGGGAGCGTCTTCGAAGACGAGACAGTCGGCTGCAGCGACGCCGAGCCGTGCGGCGGCGAGCAGATAGCAGTCGGGCGCCGGCTTGCCGTTGGCAACGTCCTCGCCGGCGACAAGCATCGGCGGCACAGGCAGTCCGGCGGCCGCGATCCGCCGCAAGGCGAGCGCACGCGGGGCCGAGGTCACCACCGCCCATCGATCGGCCGGCAGTGACGCGAGCAGCGCCGCGGCGCCCGGAATTGCATCGATCCCGTCGACCAGGTCGATCTCGGCCCGAGTGATCAACTCCGCTTCCGCCAGCGGATCGACGCCCGGCAGGCCGAGGCGCGCGATCGTATCGAAGGCCCTGACGCCATGGATGGTCGGCAGAAATGCTGCAACATCGAGCCCGTGTCGCACCGCCCAGTCGGTCCAGATGCGCTCGGCCACGGCAATCGACGTCAGGATCGTGCCGTCCATGTCGAAGAGAAAGGCCGCGAACTCTCTGCCAATGTGAATACCCTTCTCCCGCAATGGATTAACGATCATCAATTGTCCCTCCAACCCCGGCGGCGCGCCCGACCGGTTCGCGCTTCAACGCGGCCCAGCCGCCGCGACAGCTTACCCGACGCGCCGGCCGATGCCAGAAATTCCGACAGCGTCCGGTGGAAATCGGCGACATGAGCTGCCGCGCCCACGGTCTTTGCCGCGCATCGATGGAGCGAGCGGAGGCCGCTCCGACGAACGACGACGCCCGCGGCGAAGCGGCTGGCGAGCCCGGCGAATGCGCTCTAGTGGAGCGAATTTGACATTTGAGTCCCACTCGCGGCTTGCATAGTCTCAAATGTCGAATTCAAAGCCCCACTGGATTCAGTGAATTGCCAGTGGTCCTGAAATTCCGACATTTGCGTATGAGCGCGCGGCAAGTGGGATGCAAATGTCGGAATCGGACCGCTAGGCTGGACATCCGAAGGCGCCCGCCGGTTCGGTCCCGTCAGCCAGGCGCTCGCAGCGGGGCGGCGGCAACGCCAGCGGTGCCGTATCGGACGGCCGGCGAGTGCCGGATGGAGGCAGGGATGGAAAGTCTGCCGATCGGCAAAGCCTTCACATTGATCGAGCCTGGGCCAGTGGTGCTGGTAACGACGCATGCCGGCGGCAAGGACAACGTGATGACGATCAGTTGGACCATGGTGCTGGATTTCTCCGCATCGTTCGCCATCACGACCGGTCCCTGGAACTTTTCGTATCGGGCGCTGCAGGAAACCAAGGAGTGCGTGATTGCGATCCCGACGGTGGACCTGGTCGACACGGTCGTCGGAGTGGGAACCTGCTCGGGCAAAGACACGGACAAGTTCGAAAGGTTCGGCCTGACCCGGGAGAAGGCGAGACATGTTCGGGCGCCGCTCATCCGGGAATGTCTGGCAAATATCGAATGCCGGGTCGTCGACATCATCGATCGACACAGCATCGTCGTTCTTCAGGGCGTTGCCGCCTATTTCGACAGTTCCCGTAAGGAAAGACGGATGATCCATGCCGTGGGTGACGGCACGTTTGTCGTAGATGGGCGCAGGATCGACCGCAAAACAATGATGCAGTCCAAGCTGCCGAGCGGACTATAGCGATCGTCCGGCTGTTGCGGCAGCGTTCATGCCTATACGCAATCCGGGCAAGCTCTGGCGGCAAAACGCGCGATCGTCGCTTCGACGTCCGCTGCCGACAGCCGCACCTCTTTGACCAGCAACGCCGCCCCGAGCAGTCCGGCATCGCTGCCGGAGCGGGCCGGCTCGATCCGGAGGTCGCGCTTGGCGAGCGGCAGGACACGTTCGCGCACCACGTGATCGACCTCGTCGAACAGCGGGGTTCCGAGCGCCGACAGCGTACCGCCGATGACGATGACGCCGGGATTGAGCACGCTGACCACGTCGGCAGTGACCTCGCCCAGGACCTGTCCGGCCTTTCGCGCCGCCTCCAGTGCCGCACCATGCCCGTCGCGGACGAGCCGCACCACGTCGCGCGACCCGCGGACCGCAAAGCCCTGGGCTCGCAGGTCGCGCGCCAGCGCCCAGCCGGCCGAGCGCGCCTCGACGCAGCCGAACTTGCCGCAGCGGCATAAGGGCCTCGGCTCGCTGGCGAGCTGGATGTGGCCGATGTCGCCGGCCGCGCCCTGGGCACCGCGGTAGATCCGCCCATCGGAAATGATGCCGCTGCCGATACCGCTGGCGAACTTGATGAAGAACAGGTGCCCGAAGTCCTGCCAGAACGTCCGCCATTCGTACAGCGTCAGCAGGTTGACGTCGTTCTCGGCGAGCACGGGAACGCCGAGCCGCTGCTCGAGCCAGGTTCGGATGTCGAAATCATCCCAGTTGGTCATGATCGATGGGCCGAAGACGCGCCCGGACGTGTAATCGACCGGCGCCGGCAGGCTGAGCCCGATGCCGATGGCCTCGCCGGGCGACCGCCCGCAGCGGGTCAAGAGATTGGCGAAGCGTTCGGCGATGGCGCTCAGTACCACCTCCGGCCCCGCGGCGAGTTCGACGTCGAACATCTCGTCGACAATGACCGCCGGGGTCAGGTCGGTGACCGCCAGCCGGACGCTGGTCTCGCCGATGTCGGCGGCCAGGATGACGCCGAAATCGGCGCCGATCGCCAGCATGCGGGTCGGGCGCCCGCCGCTGCGCATCGTCTCTTCCGCCTCGCGCAACAGTCCGGCATCGAGCAAGGCCTTGAGCCGACTGACGATCGTATTGCGCGACAGCCCGCTCAGCGCCATCAGGTCGGCGCGCGAACGCGCCTGTCCGCTGGCGACCAGGGACAGCAGAATACCCGTTCCCGCAAGGGACTCACGACCGGAAGGCTTCATCCGCAACGCCAGACCGCACAGTCGACACCAACGAAACAGCCTGAATTCGCAGCTACTTCGCCGTCAAGCCCTACCAGAGCGTATATCCACCATCAACGACAAACACCGAGCCGGTGGTAAAGCTCGAAGCGTCGCTCGCCAGCAACAGTGCCGTCGGCGCGATCTCGTCGGCGCGAGCGTAGCGGCGCATCGGCACCTCGTCGCGCCAATAGTGCCGATAGTCCTCGTATTCGGTGCTGGCGATGCCGGTCTTGACGTAGCCCGGAGCGATGGCGTTGACCCTGACGCCGGCGGTGGCCCATTCGGCCGCCAGCGAGCGGGTCAGATGGTGCACCGCTGCCTTGGAGATGCCGTAAGGCGAGTGCCATTGCGGCCGGTTGATGATGAAGCCGGAAATCGAGCCGATATTGACGATCGATCCCTTGCCGCGGCCAACCATATGCCGGCCGACGATCTGGCAGGCCTTCCACATGCCTTCGAGGTTGATCGAGAACAGCCGATCCCAGTCGGCGTCTGGCAGCTTCAGCGCGTCGGCATGAAAGCCAATGCCGGCGCTGTTGATCAGCACGTCGATCTGGCCGAATTCGGCGATTGCCGTCTCGGAGAGGCGCTCGATGTCGTCGCGGCTGGCGACGTCGGTGGTAACGGCGATGACCTTGACGCCGGTCTTGCGGCGCAGGTCCTCAGCGACGGCGGTGTTGCGCGCGCCGTCGCGCGCGGCGATGACGATCGCCGAACCGGCTTCCGCCAGACCTTCGGCGATTGCCAATCCGATGCCGTTGCTGCCCCCGGTGACCACCGAGACCTTGCCTTGCATCGAGAATTTATCCATGATTGCCATGGAGTTGTCTCCTTGTTCGTTGGTCGGCGGCCGTCCTCACGCCGCAACGGGCGCGAGGAGGGCGGATGGGACGGACGCGGCGTCGAGGGCGCCGGTCATGATCGCCACGACCTGGTTCGGCTTAACGACTTTGGGATCGACCACGGTGGCGCGCCGACCGAGGCGATGGATGTGGATGCGATCGGCGATCTCGAACACATCCGGCATGTTGTGACAGATCAGCACGACGGCGAGGCCGTGGTCACGCACGCGCAGGATCAGGTCGAGCACCTGGCGCGTCTCGCGCACGCCGAGCGCGGCGGTCGGTTCGTCGAGGATCACCACCTTGCGGCCCCAGGCGGACGCCCGCGCCACCGCCACCGCCTGGCGCTGACCACCCGAGAGGGTTTCCACCTTCTGGCGGATCGATTGGATGCGGATGCCGAGCGCCTGCATGTGCTCGGCCGCCTGGGCCCGCATCTCAGCCTTGTCGAGCTGGCGGAACCAGCGTCCGGCCCAGCCCGGCTTGCGCAACTCGCGCCCGAGGAACAGGTTCTGCGCCACGTCCATCTCGGTCGCGACCGCCAATTCCTGGTAGACGGTCTCGATGCCGACAAGCCGCGCCTCGAGCGGGCTGCGGAAATGCACTTCCTCGCCGTCGAGAAACACCTTGCCTTCGTCCGGCACCGACGCCCCCGACAGCACCCGGATCAAGGTGGACTTGCCGGCGCCGTTGTCGCCGACCACGGCCATGATCTCGCCCGACGCCAGTTCGAAATCGGCGTGGTCCATCGCCACGACATGCCCGAAGCGCTTCGACAGGCCGATGCCCTGCATGACGATCCGCTTATCGCTCATGCCTTCCTCCCGGAGCGGAAATACTGGTCCCAGCCGACGGCCAGGATCACCAGGATACCGGTGCCGATCTGCTGGTAGAGCGAGTCGATGCCGGCCTGCGTCAGCCCGTTCTTCAACACCGTGACGATCAGCGTGCCGACGAAGGTTCCCGCCACGCCGCCACGTCCGCCGAACAGGCTGGAGCCGCCGATCACCACGGCGGTGATGCTGTCGAGGTTCGCAGCCTGATAGCCGCTCGGGTCGGCGATCGGCGTGCGGCCGAGCGCCTGCCAGGCGGCCAGGAAATAGAACACGCCGGCAAGCGCGTAGACGCTGAAGATCACGCGGTCGACGTAGATGCCGTTCAGTCGGGCCGCGCTCGGCGAACTGCCGACAGCATAGACATGGGTGCCCCAGGCGGTCTGGGTGAGCGCGTAGCTCAAGAGAAACGTCAGCCCGATCCATAGCATGCTGCCGTAGGAGAAGGTGACGAGCCCGCTCGCCGGCCCCGAACCCATCAGCATCAGCCAATCCGACGAGATCGGATAGCTGCGCGAATTGGTGTAGAGGCGCGCGCCGGCGGTGATGATCGTCAGCATGCCGAGCGTCGCGATGAAGGGCGGCAGGCGGAAGCGCGTCACGGCGATGCCGTTGATCGCCGCCACCGCGACGCAGGCGACCGCGCCGAGCACGAAGGCAAGTGCCACGTTGCCCTCGGTAGCAACGCTGCCGATGACCACGGTCGCCAGCACCATGATCGCGGCGCAGGCGAGGTCGATGCCGGCCACCAGAATGATCAGCGTCTGGCCGAGCGCCAAGGTGCCGATGACGACGGATTGCTGGAAGATCAGCGACAGGTTGCCAACGTTGAGGAAGGTCGTGGTGGTGAGCGAAAACACCGCCTTGATCACGACGAGCGCAAACAGCGGCCCGGCGACCGGCTGGGCCACGGCGATGGCGACGGCTTGCCTCCAGCCCTCCTCGCGGGGGGCGGACGCGCCGCCCCCCGTCAGGTCAGGCCCCACGTTCGGGGACGAATTCATGCCTTACTCTCCCCAGCAGTTCGCCAGACCCCACTTGGAGTCCTTGGACTCGATACCGGCAACCGGCTGGTCGGTGATCAGCACCGTGCCGGAGTTGTTGATACCACTCGGCTTTTCGCCCGTCTTCACCGCCTTGTCGATGGCATCGACGGCAAGCCGCCCCATATTGGACGGGAACTGCATGACCGTTGCGCCGATGGTACCGTCGACGACACTGCGGACGCCGGAGCAGCTGCCGTCGATCGAGGTGAAGACCACCTTCTTGCCGGCCCGCTTGGCGGCGAGCGCGGCGCCCTGGGCGGCCGGCTCGTTGATGGTATAGGCGACGTTGATGTCGGGATGGGCGGCGATCAGATTCTCCATCGCCTGCTGCCCGCCATCGACATTGGCTTGCGTCAGCGCGGTGCCGGCGATCTCCTTCGAGGTCTCGGTCAGCCCGAAGCCCTTGAGGAAGCCGTCGTGGCGGGCCTTGGAGGTCTTGTCGGACAGGTCGTAGTCGATCAAGGTCACACGCGGATTGGCGCCGATCTTGGCCTTGGCCCACTGGCCGATCAACACGCCAGCGGCGAAATTGTCGGTCTCGTAGGACGCGTCGGCCGCCGTCGGCGGTTCGAGCGAGGTGTTGGTCGTCACCACGATGATGCCGGCGGCACGCGCCTTCTTGACGATGGGCACCAGCGCGCTGGCGCTGCCGGGATCGAGCACGATGCCCTTGACGCCCTGGTTGATCATGTTCTCGATGCCGTTGACCTGGGAGGCGGCGTCGCCGGCCACGGTGGATTCGGCCGTCATGGTGGTGAGGCCGAGTTCCTTGGCGCGCTGCACGGCAGCCGCCTGCAGCTTGCCGAAGAATGGATTGGCGAGTTGCTGCTCGACGACGCCGATCTTGTAGCCGTCGGCAAAGGCGGCCTGCGGAGCCGCAAACAGTCCGGCCGCCAACAGGGTTGTGCCCAACAGCTTGCCGGCGCTTCTGAATTTCCTCTCGTTCATAGTCATGCCTTTCGCTCCCTCGTGTTGGTCGGGTACGCCAGGAGGCCCGGCAGTCTGCCGGGTGTGCTCGCTTAGCGTTGTCCCGACGCTCCGGCCGCGATCTCATCCGCACGGCCTGTCTCATTGCGCCCGGTCTCGTTGTGCCCGGTCGCGTTGTGCTCGACCTCGTTGCGCCCGGCTTGGGAGTTGGCATAGGTGCGCGAGGCGAGCGCCGACAGCGAGCGCATCGTCTTCCGCACCTCGTCATCCTCCGTCAGGGCCCGATAGTGGGCGTAGATTTCATCGTAGATCGGCGCCAACTCGGCATCCGGCCGGTAGCGCTGCATGCGCTCGGCGCCGAAGCGGGCCTGGCCTTCGGCAAACCCGGCGACCACTCCGGCCGCGACCGCGCGGTGTATGGCGGCGCCGACCGACGTGGCGTTATCGATCAGCGGCACCTCGGCGTCGAGCCCGGTGACGTCGGCAAGCGTCTGCACGATCAGCGGGCTGCGCTCTGCGACGCCGCCCGTCACGATCAGCCGCTCGGTCGGCAGGCCGCCGGCTGCCAGCACTTCGATGATGGTGCGCGCGCCGAAGCACAGACCCTCGATCAGCGCGCGGTAGATCGCCGGAGCCGTGGTCGTGAGGTTCAATCCGACCAGAAGGCCGCTGAGATTGGTATCGGCGAAAGGAACGCGGTTGCCGCTCCACCAGTCGATGGCGAGGACCGGATGCGTGCCCGGCCGGATCGCCGCCGCCGCCGCATTGTAGAGCTCGAAGTTGCGGCCATCGTCGGCGTCGCGCGGGAAGGCGCGGGCAAACCAGGCGAGCACGTCACCGAAGGCCGGCTGGCCGGCTTCGTAGCCCCAGAACCCCGGCAACGCGGCGTTTTCCGCGGCGCCTTCGAGCCCGCGCGGCAGCGGCTGGAAACGGTCGGTCAGGTAGAGATAGGCCGCCGAGGTGCCGAGGGCTGAGACCAGCGTGCGGTTGTGAACGGCATTTACCGCCGGAACGACGGCGTGGGAATCGATGGCGGCAACGGCGATCACCGTCGGCCCGGCGATCCCGGTGCGTTTCAGCCAGTCGTCCGTCAACTCGCCGGCCGGCGAGCCGACCTCGAGCGGCGCAGCGAGCCTGTCGGCCAGCCCCGGCACGGCGTCGCGCGGATAGCCGGTCGCGGGCAAGTATTGTGCTTTGTAGGCAGCGAAGTTCAGGCTGCGGGCCTCGCGTCCGGCGAGCTGCGACACCAGCCAGTCGCCGGCCTCGATGAAGCGCTCAGCCAGCTTCCAGATGTCCGGCGCCTCATCGCGCAGCTGTGCCGCCTTGGCCAGCAGCCATTCGCCCGACAGCCGGCCACCGAAATTCTGCAGGAAATCGCCGCCCCGCCGATTGATCGCCTCGGCATAGGGTTGGGCCGCCGCGTGCTTCCACAATTTCACATAGGCGTGCGGCTGGTCCGGCAGCAGGCGGCTGAGCGGAGTGCCGTCCCGCGTCGTCGGCAGCGGCGAACTGGCAGTGAAATCAATGCCGATCGACACGATGCGCCGGCCGGCGCCGAGCATGGTCAGGATCGCCGCGGCCGCAGCCAAATAGTCGTCCGGGTCCTGCAGCGCGAATGCCGGCGGCAATGCCCGCCCCCCCGGCAAGGCCGCGGTGATGACGCCGTGGTCGTAAGGGTGGACGACGCTGTCCTCCTGGCGGCCGGTCACTACGTCGATCCGCACGCCACGTGCCGATTCCGTGCCGAAATCGAGACCTATCAGATATGCCTTCGCCATCATCCCCTCGGGACCACATGTTCTCGTTCTCTGTAACGCAAGTTGCAGAGTGCATTGTTGGGCAACACTGAAGAGTATGCCGAGACGTCCCGTCGCGGGACTGTCAGAACCAACGTGAACGACGAGACCAGCTCATGCGTGCCCAGCGCCATCAGCGGCGGAAGATCTGTTCCGCTGCCCGCATATCGTTCGGCCTATAGTCACGGATACAGGCTCGGCGTTCGTTTCCTCCTGGAATGCTATTATGCACCGGGATCGGTGACTTGCAAGCCAATTTTGCGCATAATTGGGCAAAAGATGCGAGCAGCGAGCAGTCGCCACTGCGATGCGCCGAATCCGGCCTGCCGCCGGTTGTTCTGACGGCGGCTGCAAACGCTCTGATCCGAGCATTTGAGATCGGCGGCGGTAACGGACGCGGCCCTGCGCCGGCGGCATGCCGCTCCGGCAACGCGGTTTTCGGGCGGCGTTCCGGCAACGGCACCAAGCGTCGGCCGCACCGATTCGGACGGTCAGGGCCGGTTGATGAACTGGATTTCCGCCGCAATCGGGCTGGAGCGACCGCAGAACACCTAGCTCATCGATATCGATCGCATTGTTTTTGCGGCCGTTCTTATCCGAGACGTCTTCAACTGCTCAGGACCAGGCTGCGAGCGAAGACGCATTTCGATCCGTTCGAACTCGGTCGAGGTCGGCCGATGGCGATGGCGCATCGGCCGTCATCGCAACCGTTGGCCATTGTCGTCGAACACATGGACGCCGTCGGCATCGAACGTCAGCCGCAGTCTGTCCCCGGTTTGCGGCAGGCGGCTGCGGTCCGCCTTGTGCACGACGCGGGCACCGTGCTGCGTCTGTGCATGCACATAGGCGGCATCGCCCAAATACTCGACCACGTCGACGTCCGCCTCGAGCCCCGGTTCGTCGCCGCCGGCGATACGCAGCAGGTCGGGGCGCACGCCGATCCGCACCGGCAGATCGCCGTGGCGGGCGGCGAAATCCGCCGGCAGTTCGAAGCGATGCCCTTCGCAGATCAACGCGCCTGCATCGGTCACCGCCGGGATGACGTTGATCTTCGGCGTGCCGATGAAGCCGGCGACGAAGAGATTGTCGGGATCGCCGTAGATGGCGGCGGGCGTACCCACCTGTTCGATGCGGCCGGCCCTCAACACGACGATGCGGTCTGCAAGCGTCATCGCTTCGGTCTGGTCATGGGTCACGTAGATCATGGTGTTGCCGAGCTGGCGATGCAGCTTGGCGATCTCGATGCGCATCTCGATCCTGAGTTCGGCATCGAGATTGGACAGCGGCTCGTCGAACAGAAAGATCTTGGGATCGCGGACGATGGCGCGGCCGATGGCGACGCGCTGGCGCTGTCCACCCGACAGCTGCGCCGGCCGGCGATCGAGCAGCGGCGTCAAATGCAGTTTGGCCGCTGCGGCCGCGACCTTGGCGGCGATCTCCGCCTTGGGTCGCCCGGCCATCCTCAGCGAAAATCCCATGTTCTCGGCAACCGAGAGATGCGGATAGAGCGCGTAGGACTGGAATACCATGGCGATGCCGCGCATCGCCGGATCGACCTCGGTAACATCGCGCCCGCCGATCGAGATCGCGCCTTCGGACACTTGTTCCAATCCGGCGACGAGCCGCAACAGCGTCGACTTGCCGCAGCCGGACGGGCCGACGAAGACAATGAATTCGCCCTCGTCAACGCTGAGGTTGATGTCCGTCAACACGTCGACAGCGCCGAATCCCTTGTAGATGCCGTCGAGCACCAGACCACGGCCAGGCGCGGAAGCTGCTTGGGACGTATCGGCCATCACATACCCTCCTGCCGGATCCACACCAGCATTTCGCCGGGTGTCCGGTTGTCCCAGGCATAATAGGGCACGGCGCTGAGGATTGCCCTGGCACGGTTGGGCGCCATGGCCGAGTAGAGCGCCCGCGGTTCGGCCGGCGTCTCGCGCCAGCCCGCAGCGGTGACGCGGACGACGCCGCCGAGATCGGGGACCTCCTCGCAGACGAAGCCGCCGGTCGCCGCAAGCCCCAGCGAATTGAGCTTGCCGCCGTTGTCGTCCTCCTCGAGGCAGTAGACGAGCGGCCCGCGCTGCAGCGCGACGCGGCCCTGGTCGGCGCCGACCTCAGGCGCGGCATGCACGGTCTCGACCGGCATCGGCAGCGTCAGGTCGACGCGGTCGCCTGCCGTCCACTGGCGCAGCACGCGGGCATAGCCGTCGTGCGTTACCGCCGCCACGTCGACCTCCTCGCCGTTGAGCAGCAGTTCGGCCGAATGCGCCCAGCCGGGAATCCTGAGCGACAAGGCGAACGGCGCGGCCGGGACGGCTTCGAGCGTCAGGCTCACATGCCCGTCGTGGGGATAGCGCGTCGTCTCGACGATCCGGACCGTCCCCGCGGCGAGCTTCAGCTCCGCCGTGCTGTCGCAATAAAGATGCACGGCGATCTCGTCGTCGGCGACGCCGAACAGGTAGAGGCCGATCGAGGCGACGAGGCGCGAGATGTTGGGCGGGCAGCACGGACATTTGTGCCAGATCCAGCGATGGTGCTGACCTCGGCTTTCGAGCGGGTTGTCATAGAAGAAGCGGGTGCCGTCGAGCGAGAGACCGGTCAGGGCGCCGTTGTAGAGCGCGCGCTCGAGGATGTCGGCATAGCGGGCATTGGGGCCGAGGCCGAGCATGCGGTTGGCCCAGAAGATGAGCGCCACCGAGGCACAGGTCTCCTGATAGGCGGTATCGTTCGGCAGGTCGTAGTCGAAGGTGAGGCCCTCATTATCCGGAGAAGGGCCAAATCCGCCGGTAACATAGAGGTTCTTCTCGGTCAGATGCGCCCACAGGGCTTCGAGCGCCGGCTCCAGCGTCTCATCGGCGAATTCGGTCGCGATGTCCGCCATGGCTGAATAGAGATAGGCCGCCCGCACGGCGTGGCCGACGACCTGGCGCTGCTCGCGCACCGGCACGTGCGACTGATTGTATTGGTAGGTCATGAAGTGGTAGTCGGCCGGGTCATCGCCGCGCACGGCGGCTTCCGCGTCGAAGTAGTGCGGCTGACGCCCGCGCTCGTCGACAAAGTAGCGGGCGAGTTGCAGAAACCGCCGCTCTCCGGTCGCGCGCGCAAGGCGGACGAGGGCGAGCTCGATTTCCGGATGACCGCAATAGCCGCGCTGCTTGCCCGGTTCGGTGCCGAACACCGAGGCGATGTGATCGGCGTAGCGCATCATGATGTCGATGAACTTGCGCTTTCCCGTCGCCTGATAGTAGGCGACCGCCGCCTCGATCAGGTGCCCGGCATCATAAAGCTCATGGCAGTCGCGCAAATTGGACCAGCGCGGCTTGGTATCGACCCGCTGGTACCAGGAGTTCAGATAGCCGTCCTCGGCCTGCAGCCGGCCGTAGGCGTCGATGATGGCGTCGACGCGCGCCTCGAGTTCGGCATCGCGCTTGCGGTAGAGCGCATAGGCCGCCGTCTCGATCGACTTGGCCAGATCGGAATCCCAGAACATCTGGGTGGTGCACTTCGAATTGCCGATCTGGAAAGGGATGCGGAGGCCCGGGCCCGGGCGATCGGGATCGATCTGGTCGAGCATGCCGGCCTCGACGCAGCGGTCGAGCAGGATCCGGGCGGTGACGGAGGCGATCGTATCGATGCGGGGGCCGAAGAAGCCGCCGACCTGAACGTCGCCAAGCGCCGGCGGACGGAATTTTCCGCGAGTGGCACGCGGCGTGGACGGAGCGGAAGTGGACTGGATCATGGCTGGCTCTCGATTCTGGGGTTACTTGACCGCGCCGGCGGTGAGGCCGCGGATGTAGTAGCGTTGCAGCACGAGGAAGAGAGCGAGGCAGGGCAGCATCATCACCGCGACGCCGGCCTGCACCGCGCCCCAATCGATGGCGCCGAAGCGGCCGGAGCGCACGGCGGTCATCAGCACGGGAAGCGTGTATTTGTCCTGCTCGGACAGGAAGATGAGGGCGCCGAGGAACTCGTTCCAGGCGTTGAGGAAGGCGATCAATCCGACCGAGGCGATGCCGGGCAGGACGAGGGGACCGAGCACGATGACCAGCAGCTTCAGGCCGCGGGCGCCGTCGATGCGTGCGGCTTCCGCGATCTCGTGCGGCACCGAGTCGAAGGCGTTGCGCATCATGAACACCGAGAACGGCAGCTGCAGCGTCACGTAGATCAGCACCAGTCCGGTCAGCGTGTTGTACAAGTGCAGCCGGCTGAGGATCAGGAATAAGGGCGTCAGGATCGACTGGAACGGCACCATCATGGCGGCCAGGATCACGACGAAGAAGGCGCCCTTCATCGGAAATCGGAAGCGCGAAAAGCCGTAGCCGGCGAGCGTCGAGACGACGATGGTGAGCGCTGCGGTGGCGCTCGCCACGATCAGACTGTTCAGCGTGTGGTGGATCAGGCCCGCGCCGAAGTTCTCCAGCGTACGATAGTTCTCGATCGACCAGCCGCCAACCGGCCACGGCGGCAACGGCGGCAGGCCCGCCTCGGCTTTCGACTTGAAGGTGACCAACACCGTCCAGACCAGCGGCGCCAGAAAAATGGCCGCCACCAGGATGCTCGCCGCGTGCATGGCGAGCTGGATCCGCCAGGGATGACGCCGCCGAATGCTGCGAACGGCCGATGCGGTCTCGGTCATCGGCGATCCTCCCGGCTTTGCAGGAACTGCAACTGGACCAGACTCAGAACGAGCAGGATCGCTAGGAGCACCATGGACAACGCCGAGCCATAGCCCAACCGGAAGGAGACAAACGACTGATTGAAGATCCAGTAGACGGCTGTCAGCGTCTGGTTCTGCGGGCCGCCGGCGAGGATGATGTAGAACTGGTCGAAGGCCAGCATCGACCCGGTGACCGACAGGATCAGCGCCAGGACCAAAGACCGGCGGATGAGCGGCAGGGTGATGTGGAGGAAGCGCTGACGATAGTTGGCTCCGTCGATGCGGGCGGCCTCGTAGAAGTCGGTCGGAATTGCCTGCAGGCCGCTCATCAGGATGATCATGTAGAAGCCCGACACCTTCCAGATCACCATGATGGTGACCGACCAGAAGGCGGCGTCGAAATCGGCAAGGAGGTTGTAGGGCGCCGCCGTCAGCCCCAACCATTGCGCCACCGGAGAGAACAGACCGGAGTCGACATTGGAAAGCCACGCCCACAACAGGCTGGCCGAGGCGAAGCCGACGACGACGGGCAGGAAATAGGCGGTGCGGTAGAAGCCGATCCCGGGGCGTGGCTTTTCCACGAACAGCGCCAGCGCCAAGCCGACGGCGAGGAGGCCGATGGTCGCCCAGACGGTGTAGTAGACGGTGAAGCCAAGCGCGTGCCAGAAGCGCTGGTCGTTCCACAGTGCGATGTAATTGCCGAAGCCGATCCAGCGGATGCGCCCGATCAACGGCCAGTTGTGCAACGACATCCAGGCCGTCATCACCAGCGGCACGACGAAGAACACGACGACGAGGAGAATCGCCGGCGCGATGTAGAGATAGCCCGCATAGTCGACACGGCGGCGGCGCCTGACCCGCCGGGCCGGGGAGGTAGGCCCCTTTGGGACATCGTCGGTCTGAGAGCCTGACATGGCCGGCGTTCCGTCTGCTGGGAAGAGAGTGGCGGGCGCTTTGCGAGGCGCCCGCCGGTTTGACAGTTACTTGGCAGCGTCGATGATCGACTGCATCGTCGCGTCGCACTCCTTCAGCGCCGGCTCGATCGCCGCTGCGTCGGCGAAGAACACCTTGTTGAGCGTGGTGTTCCACGGGCCGTTCGCCGAATTGATCAGGTCGTTGAACACCACCGAATACGGCGTCTTGCCCTTGGCCATCGCTTCGGCGGCGACGAGGTAGCGGCTGTCGAGGCCGGCGAGCGCCTCCTTGGCGATGTCGGAGCGAATCGGCAGCGAGCCGTACTTGGCGAGCAGCGTCTGGCCCGGCAGCGAATAGGCGAACTCCAGGAATTCCTTGATGAGCGCCAGCTTCTTGGTGCCCTTGGTGACCACGAAGTTGTCGCCGCCGGCGAACGACGACCAGCCGCCGGTCTTGCCCGGCAGGAAGGTCACGCCGTAATGCAAGTTCGGGTACTGAGTATTGAGCGCCCCGATGGCAAAGGCACCCGACGGCGCGATGCCGATCTTGCCCGTGGCAAACGCCGCGAAGAAGTTGGAGCCGGTGTCGGTCCTGGAGCCCGCCGGAACCAAGCCGTCCTTTACCATACTCTGGTAGAAGGCGACGGCGTCGCGCATCTGCGGACTGTCGAGCTTGGCTGTCTTGCCGTCGGCGGAGAAGATGTCGCCGCCCGAGGCCCAGATCAGTGGCGTGAAGGTGAAGATGTTGCAGCCGCCGCAATTGCCGGAGAAATAGTAGCCGTAGATGTCCGGCCCGAGCTTCTTCACCTTCTCGGCATCGGCACGGATTTCCGCCCAGGTGGTCGGTCCTTTTTCGGGATCGAGGCCGGCCTGCTTGAACAGGTCCTTGTTCCAGATCAGCACCGAAGAGTCCGCCGAGAACGGCACGCCGTAGATGTGGCCCTCGAAGGTGCCGACGGAGAGATGCGCCTGCGACAGCGATGCGTAATACGGCAGTGACTTGGCGAGATCGGTCATGTCTTCGAGCTGGCCGGCGGCGGCAAACGACGGCGTGTAGATCAGGTCGAGCGACAGCGCATCGGGTGCATTGCCGCTGGCGGCGGCGACCGCGTATTTCGGCACCAGTTCGGCGTTCGGCACGATCTGCAGTTCGGCCTTGGTCTGGTGGCTGGCGTTAAAGGCATCGACGATTTTCGGCATAAAGGTCGAGCCGTCGGCGCGCACCCACAGCGTGAAGCTGTCGGCAAGGGCCGGTGCGGCGGAGGCTAGGGCGGCGGCTGTCACGGCGGCGAGTAACGTCAAGCGCTTCATGGTCTTTCCTCCCATTCTTCCCCCTTTGCGGGGCTTCGAATACGACTGCTGCGGACGGCGCTGCGGCGTCGTCCGCCCTGTTCAAAGCGGCTGGGCGCCGCAGGACGAGCGCACCACCAACCGGCAGGCCAGCCGGCGCACGCCGGGTTCGACGTGCTTTCCGGCGACGAGGTCGAGCAGCGTGCTCCCGGCCTGGCGCCCGAGTTCGTTGAGCCCCATGTCGATCGTGGTCAGCGGCGGACGCGTCGCCTTGGCCAGGACCTCCCAATTGTCGAAGCCGACGACGGAGACGTCGTCCGGCACCCTGAGACCGCCAACCGTCAGGGCATCGATCAGTCCCCTGGCGATCTGGTCGTTGCCGCAGAATACCCCGTCGGGGCGTTCGGCCGGCGGCATGGCCAGCAGCTGTTGACCGCTGCGAAAGCCGAAGGCTTCCGACCAGTCGCCGGACTGCGGCCCATCGAGGAGCGGCAGACCTGCTGCCTGGACTGCCTGCTCCCAGCCTTCGGCGCGCAGCCGGACGGCCAGAAAACTCGTCGGCCCGGTGACGTGGGCGATGCGGCGGCGGCGGCAGGCGATCAGATGATTGACCGCGGTCAGCGCGCCCTCGCGGTCGTCGGGAACGAAGCCGATCTGGTCGTCGCTGCACAGCGAATTGACCCGCACCACCGGCATCGGCAGGCGCGGAAGCTCGATCGGCAGGCCGCGGTCGATGCGCTTGCCGGCGATGACGAGGCCGTCGACACGCTTCTCCAGCATCGAGCGCAGGTTGATGGCGGCCTGCCCGGCGTCGTCCTCGAAGGCGCACAGGAACACCGACACGCCGCAATCGATCAGCGCAGCCGAGAGGCCGGCGGCAACCGGCAGGGTGAAGCGGCCGTAGGTGTCGTTGGTCAGAAGGCCGATGGTGAACGAACGCTGGCTGACGAGTGCGCGTGCCATGGCATTGGGCATGAAGCCGAGCGAGGCGGCGACATCACGGATGCGCTGGCGCGTCTCCACCGTCATGCGGCCGCGATCATTCAGCGCTTTCGACGCCGTCGCAATGCTGACTCCGGCGGCACGGGCGACGTCCTTGATCGTGACGCGCGCGTTTTCCATGCCGGGCATCTCGTAGAGATCCGAGTCCATTTTCCTTGGTCCTGGCGCTTCCGTCGGCTTTTTTGCTTTGAGAAAACGTTTTTTCTCGATTGGGAATACGTTTTCTCTAAACGAATGGCGATGTCAAGTGAAAATCTGGTGACAGGAATCGGCCGTCGGATCGGATCGAAAAGTCCGTGTTTGGACCGTGTGCGGCCAGGCACCGGCGGACGGTCAGGAGATCAAAACGCAAGCCGCGGATCGCCGTCGGACGGGCGTCCGCCCGGGCGACATTGCCCGATCAGCCTTCGACGAACCCGGGGTGGGTGACGCCCACCGCATCGCGTCCGCTGCCGGCGGCCCTCGTGGACATCGCCGCCTTCGATCCCCCTCGCCTTGCGGTTCGAGGGTCGGCGTGGGGAACCGCGGCGAGAAGCTCGCGCGTGTAGGGATCGCGGGGCGATTCGAAAATCTCCCGACGCGTGCCGATTTCGACGATTTCGCCGGCGCGCATGACCGCGACGTGATGGCTCATGCGCTCGACCACGGCCATGTCATGCGAGATGAAGAGATAGGCGATGCCCATCGTCTCCTGCAATTCGAGCATCAGGTCGAGCACCCGGGCGCGGACGGAGACGTCGAGCGCGGAGACGCTCTCGTCGGCGACGATCAGCTTCGGTCGCAAGGCGAGCGCCCGGGCAATGCAGATGCGCTGGCGCTGACCGCCGGAGAACTCGTGGGGAAAGCGGCTGGCGGCTTCCGGCGCCAGCCCGACCCGCCTGAGCAACTCGGCGACCATATCCCACCGCTCGGACGAGGAGCCGGTGCGATGGATCGCCATCGGCTCGGCGATCGCCGCGCCGACGGACATGCGCGGATCGAGCGAGGCGTAAGGATCCTGGAAGATCATCTGCGCCACTCGCCGCAGCGGCTTCATCTCGCGCGGGCCCAGATCTTCGATCGGCTGGCCGTCGAGCACGACACTGCCAGCGAACGGAACCAGCCCCAGCACAGCCCTGCCGGTGGTGGATTTGCCCGAGCCGCTCTCGCCAACGAGGCCGAGGGTGCCACCGGCCGGCACCGTGAACGATACATTGCGTACGGCCGAGAAGCCGGCGGCGCCGGCGCCGAACCATCCACCCTTGCCGCGATAGGTCACGCCGAGATCGATGACTTCGACGATCGGTCGCGGCTTCTTCGCACCAGGCGCCGGTTCGGGCGCCGGCATGGTCACGCGCGGCGGACCATCGGTTCCCGTATGCGCGCCGAGACGCACGACCGCGCCGATCAGCTCCTGCGTGTAGGCCTCACGCGGAGTCTCGAACACATCGATCGCCGTGCCGGTCTCGATGATCCGCCCGCCGTTCATCACCGCGACCCGGTCGGCCATTTCGGCGACGACACCCATGTCGTGGGTGACCAGGATGAGCGACGCGCCGAAATCGACCTTCAGTTCGCGCATCAGCTTCAGGATCTGCGCCTGAACGGTGACGTCGAGCGCCGTCGTCGGTTCGTCGGCGATCAGCACCTTGGGACGGCACGACAGCGCCATGGCGATCATCACCCGCTGGCGCATCCCGCCGGAGAGCTCATGCGGATATTGTTCGAGCCGCCGTGCCGGCTCGGTCATATGGACGGCATCGAGGATGTCGCGGGCGGCCCGGCGCGCGGCCCCGGCGTCGAGGCGCTGGTGGGTGCGGATCGCCTCGGCGAGCTGGTCGCCGATCCTGATCACCGGGTTGAGCGACGTCATCGGCTCCTGGAAGATCATCGCGATCTCGCCGCCGCGCACGTCGCGCATGCGGCGTTCGGTGAGACTTGTCAGTTCGCGTCCCTCAAGCTTGATCGAGCCGGCGACCATCCGCAGCGAGGCCTTGGCCAGCAGGCGCATGATCGACAGCGACGTCAGCGACTTGCCGGAGCCGGATTCGCCGGCGAGGCACAGCGTCTCGCCCTCTGCCAGTTCGAACCCGACGCCATCGAGCACGCGCTTCGCCCCCTCGGGCGTCAGCGCGTCGACCGTCAGGTTCGAGACTCGCAGGAGCGGTCGCGGCTGCCCCGGAGCGGTCACCGTCATTGCAGCACGATCCGCGGGAAGTAGAGCGAAACCACCCAGTTGGGCATGTCGACGATTTCCGAAATGCGCAGATCGGCGCAGACCGAGCACAGCATGTAGGCGTCGACCGGAGCGAGGCCGTGCTCGGCCGACAGAAGATCGATCATCCGCATCAGCGCTTCGCGCGCGCCGGTCATCAGGTCGGGGCCGATGCCGGTCGTCACCTCATAGCCGGCGCCATCGAGGTGACGCGTGACCGGCCCCGGCGTGGTGAAGCGCGGCGAGGCGAGCGGCCGCCCCTTGATGACCTCCAGCGTCACCTCGACATCCATGCGGCTCTCGATCGCCGTGCCGCACACCTCGCCGTCGCCCTGCGCGGCGTGAGTGTCGCCGATCGAGAACAGCGCGCCCTCGACCTCGACCGGCAGATACAGCGTCGTGCCTTCGGCGAGATCGCGGATGTCCATGTTGCCGCCGACGCGACGCGGCGGGACGATCGCATGCAGTCCGGGCTCAGCCATGGCCAGGCCGATCGTGCCGGCAAACGGCTTCAGCGGCACCTTGCCGCCGGGTCCGTAGAGAGCAGGCGCCATCGTTGCCGGATCATAAGTCCAGATGTGGAGCGCCGGCTCGCGGAACTGATCGGCGAGCAAGCCGAAGCCGGGAATATTGGCGGTCCAGCCAATGCCTGACGGGATGAACTTGCGCAACATCACCTTGAGCACGTCGCCGGGCGCCGCTCCTTCGACGAACACCGGTCCCGTCACGGGATTGATCTTGCCGAAGTCGAGATCGATGACGCTTTGAACGGTCGATTGGGCGTCGAGCTGACCGGCAGAACTGTCGGAACACTCGAAATGAATGGTGGAGCCGGATTTGGCGGTCAGAACCGGCGCGAAATCGCGGTTCCAGCCGAAATGGTGGCTCGAACGGTGGATCGTATGGTCGCATGCCACGCACATGGCAGACGTCTCCAGGTTACATCGGATTGACGATGGGTAAGCCGGACGGACTCCGTCCGGCTCCCTCGGAAGGCTGCGCATCAGACGCTGCGGTCACTGCTTCACGTAGATGGCCTCGAAGTTGATGACGTGTGTCGGATCGATATAGACCTCGTCCGGACCTCCCATCCGCTTCGACCGTGCAATCACCCGCCGCTCGTTGAACACCGGGACCCACGGCGCATAATCGGTCTGGATGTCGGTGAAGATCTGCTTCCACAACGCCGCGCGCTCCACCTTGCGGGCGGGATCGGACATCGCGTCGGCCTTGGCAGCGCGGTCGTCGATGTCCTTGTTGCAGAACCACGACCAGTTCCAACCACCCTGCACGGCGCTGCCGCAACCGAGGATCGGGCCGTAGAAGTCGGACGGATCCGGGAAGTCGTCGATCCAGCCCATGCCGCCCGACCAGATCAGCGGCGCCTTTTCCTTGGTGCCGCCGATGGCGATGACGTTGGCCTGATCCTGCGCCCTGACCTCGGCCTTGATCCCGACGGTGGCAAGATCCTGCTGGATCGCCTGGGCGATGCGCGGGTTGGGATCGGCGTTCATCGCGTAGAGTTCGGTCGAGAAGCCGTTGGGATAGCCGGCCTCGGCGATGAGCGCCTTGGCCTTGG
>JARLIU010000269.1 GCA_031291595.1 Ancalomicrobiaceae bacterium
CAACTCGGCGATTTCGGTGAGGTCCTTTTCGCTGGTGCGCAGGTGGTCGCGGGCCAGCGTCATGCGCCAGTCGGTCAGATAGTGCATCGGCGTCTGGCCAAGCGCCTCGCCGAAGGCGCGGGCGAAGGCGGCACGCGACAGCCCGCTGATCCGGGCGAGTTCGGGCACCGACCAGGGATGCCCTGGCTTCTCGTGCATCCGCTGCAAGGCGGCCTTCAGCCGGGGATCGGCCGCCGCCCGGTACCAGCGCGGCGTCAACGCGCTCTGGCGGAAGCTGGCGCGGATGGACAGAACCAGAAGAATATCCAGGAGACGGTCCAGCACCGTATTCTGCCCGGGCTCGGAGCCTGCCAGCTCGCGCGACAATAGGTTGGTCACATCGCGCAGGGGATCGCCGACCGGCGGCGACAGCGGCATGACCTGCGGCAGCGCGTTGACGAGGCCATTGCCGACATCCCCCATCAGCCGGTAGGCGCCGCACAGGAACACAGTTGCTTGGCCGGCGTCCGACGCAAGGTCGGCCGCGTGGCGGCCCCGGAATTCCTCCGGATCGAGACAGTCGGCGCCGGGCTCGTGGCCGATGTAATGGTCTGGTCCGCCGCGCACTAGCGTGACGTCGCCCGGCGACAGTTGGATGGGCTCGAGCGACGGATCGTCGAACCACAGCCATCCCCGTCCCTGCGCCACAGCGTGCACGGCAAGCTGGATCGAGCCGCCGAGCCGCAGCCCCCACGGCGGCCTGGCAACGGTGCGGGCGAAGACGGCGCCCGAGGCGCGTGCTCTCGTAAGATGGTCGACCAGCAGATCCATGCTTGAAGTCCTAAGCAGGACGCGCGTTGCCGTCAATCATCTGAGCGTCTGGATTAAAAGATAGATCGCATCGCACATTTATCCGCTCGGCGTTCGTCCTCATCATGCCATCACGCTCAATGATGGAGAACGACAGATGACAGCTTCGCAGCAGACAACGCTGGTGCTCGGCGGTACCGGACGCACCGGAGCGCTGGTGGCGCAAGGGCTCGCCGCACGGGGTTTCGGTGCCCGCACCGCCGCACGCCGTGGCGCCGGCGTGGTGTTCGACTGGGACGACCCGACGACCTACGCTGCGGCGCTCGCCGGCATCGACCGCGTCTACCTCGTCACCCCCGTGGCGCGGGCGAAGTTCGCCGGCCCGGTCGCAGACTTCCTCGATCTCGCGGCGGCAGGGGGCGTGCGCCACGTGACCTATTTGAGCACTTACGGCAGCGACCTGGCGCCGCCGGAGGTCGACATAAGGGCGGTCGAGCTGGAGCTTGCGCGCCGGAAGGGCTTCACCCACTCGATCCTGCGGCCGGCGTGGGTCATGCAGAATTTTGCCGACGCGCATCTGCCCTTGATCGACGGCGCGATCACGGTACCGACCGGCGGCGGCGCCGAAGCCTTCGTCGATGCCGCCGACATCGCCGCCGTGGTGGTCGAGACGCTCGCCAACCCTGACGCCCATGCCGGCGCCATCTATGCGCTGACCGGCCCGCAAGCGCTGACGGTCGCCGAGGTCGCCGCCACCATCGCCGAAACGGTCGGCCGGCCCGTCGCGCACCACGACATCGATCCCGATGTCTGGATCAACGGCGCGGTCGCGGCCGGTTTCATTTCCGCCGACTATGCGGTCATGCTGCGGTGGCTGACCGGAACGATCATTGCCGGCAACGGCTCGCGCCCCAACGACGACGTCGAACGGGTTATCGGCCGGCCGGCGACCGGTTTTGCGGAGTTTGCGCGGCGTAGCGCGGCTGCGTGGGCGCTGAGGGCGGCCGGATGACGCAGTCCATCGAGAACCTGGACGGCGCCCAAGCGCAGTCAGAAACCCTTGGAGACACTGGAAATGCCAACTGAGCCCTATGCCGCCTATGCCGGCGCCGAGCCCTATTTCGATCTGATCCGCAAGGCTCTCGGCAACCTGGTCGACGGCGAGCACTTCTTCGATATCGTTGCCGACGATGTCGCCTATGAGGTCCGTTATGACTTGGGCTGGCCGCTCGTTACCAGAGGTCGCGCCGAACTGATGGCCCAGTTCCGGGGCTACGTCGGCGCTATCAGGCTCCTGTCGGCGGATACGTTGTTCGTCAATGTTGCCGACAACGGGCGGGTCGTCGTCGTCGAATACGACGTCCATGGCACCATCCTGGCGACGGGCGCGGACTACCGGAACCGGTTCTGCTCGATCATCGAACTGGAAGGCCGCAAGATCGCGCGCTGGCGAGACTACATGGACTCGCACGCCGCCTGGAGCGCACTGACGGCGAGTGCCGGGTGATCGCGGGTCTCGGTGGAGAGTGCGAAGTCTCTGGCGGCGATAAACGCGCGATATGCGACCACAGATTGTGGTGCAGAAGGGAAGGCTGGCCGGAACCAATAGCTGCTTTCGCGATCGTCACACGTCCTTCGAAACGACCGCGATGGGGGAGCGATGTTGTCGCCTCCGGGGCCGGCAGGGGAATGACCGTTTCTGGGTCAAGATGAGAGCAGTCGTGTAACTATCATGTGCCGATCTTCGGAGACCGATTGCTGTCGTCCTACAGTGAAGACTTCCCGATCGACGCCCCACCGTCGACGTGCAGCGTCTGCCCCGTGATGAACGCGGCGTCGTCCGACAGCAGGAATTCGATCGCAGCGGCGACCTCGTCGGGTCTACCGAACCGCCCCATCGGAACGCCGGACAGGTATCGCGCCTCGCCTTCGCTGCCGATCGGATTGTTCGCCCGAAACAGCTCCGTTTCGGTCGGTCCCGGAGAGACGGCGTTGACCGTGATCCCGGTCCGGGCGAGCTCCAGCGCCCAGCTCCGCGTGAAGCTGACGAGCGCGGCTTTGGCGGCGGCGTAGCTCGTCCGCTCAACGCTGCCGAGAACGGTGAGACTGGAGATATTGACGACACGGCCCCAGCCCCGCGCGCGCATGCCGGGCAATGCGGCCTGCACGGCGGTCAGAGCGGGATGCAGATTGACGCGCATCACCTCTTCGAGCGTTTCGACGGCGATGTTGCCGAGCTGCTCGGCCCTGACCAGTCCGACGTTGTTGATCACGCCATCGACGCCGCCGCCTCTGACGATCCCCGCCAGCACCTCGCCGGCGGTGCGCTCGGAAAGGTCGAGTGTATGGAGCGGGCCAGGAAAGGCCTCGGTCGGGTTGCGGGCGATGCCGATGACGGTGTGCCCGCGGTCTGCAAGGCGATGGACCAGAGCGAGACCGATGCCCTTGCTGGCGCCGGTGATCAGGAATGTTCTCTTCATCGGAAAAATCCTCTGGCCCTGCCTCCGAAGAAGCAGGGCCGTTATGGATTGGCAGGTTCAGGCGGCGGCGCGCGTTGCCGCGAGGCGCAGGGCCGGCAGCATGTCGTCCGGTTCCGGACGGCGGGTGTAGTCCGGATTGATCTCGGCGTAGAGGATGACGCCATCTTGTCCGACCACGTAGCGGGCGGGCATCGGCAGGGTCCAGCTCGGATCGCCGTTGAAGACCGGGAGGTCGTTCTTCAGCGACATGTAGAGCTCGATCAGATAGTCCGGCATGTCGAAGCGCAGGCCGAAGGCGGCGGCAACGTCGTTCATCGGGTCCGACAGGATCGGGAAGGTCAGGTTGTTCTGCCGGACCGACTTGCGGCTGTTGACCGGGTTCTGCGGCGAGATCGCCACCAGGCTTGCGCCAAGTTCCTGGAATTTCGGCAGTGCCTCCTCAAGGGCCTGGAGTTCCATGTTGCAGTAGGGGCACCAGACGCCGCGATAGAAGCTGATGACCAGCGGTCCGCGAGCCAGCAGATCACCCGAGGAGACCGTGTTGCCGTCGGGGTCGGCGAGGCTGAAGGTCGGCAGCGTGTCGCCCGCCTTCAAGGCCCGCTGGGCCGCGTCCGAGGCGATCAGTTCGGCAGTGGCGCGGTGCATGGTCTCGATGACCGAATAGGGGACGTTGTAGGGCGGCTTGCCGGCTTCGAAGTCGGCCTTGAAGGCGTCAAGCTTGGATTGAAGGGTCATGGAATTGCTCCTCGATCGTCGGGCCGAGCTCGGATCTTGATGGCATGGACGGGCGGCGATCAGCCGTTGGCGGCCATGGAGCGCGAGACCTCGGCGGCACTGATGCCTTCCAGCGCCAAGCCATAGCCCGCGCCTTCGTCGATGATCCGGCGCAGCTTCTGCGTCAGCGCAATGCGGGTGTAGCGGCTGGTCAACGGCGGCAGCGCGGCGATGCCCTCGGCGATCTCATGGGCGCGGGCGAGCAGCCGGTCGGCCGGGACGATTTCGTTGACCGCGCCCCAATCCTTGGCCGTCTCAGCATCAAGCACCTGCCGGGTCAGGATGAAATAGCGGCCGCGAATGCTGCCGATCACTTCCGGCCAGAGCAGGTTGACGCCGTCGCCGGGGACGATGCCGAAATCGAAATGCGGCTTGTCCTGGAAGACGGTTTCCGGCGTGGCGAGAATGACGTCGGTCAGCAGCGCGTACTCCGAATGCAAGAGCACCGGTCCGTTCAGCGCGGTGATCATCGGCACTTCGATGTCGAGGATATTCATGAGGACCTTCTTGCCCTCGCGCAGGATCTTGTCGTAGCCGCGCGGCGAGAAGAAATCGAAGCCTTCGGGGCTGATGGCGTCCATGAAGGCATCGCCCGAGCCGGTCAGGATGACGACGCGGTTCTCGGCGTCGGAACCGATCTGGTGGAAGAGCTCGACGAACTGCTCGTGGGTGTGGCCGTTGAACACGAGCTTGCCGCCGTCGGTGTGCAGGGCGACTTCGAGGACGCCGCTCGGCGAACGGGTCAGGCGCGCATTCGGAAAGCCGGTCTTGTAGGTGTCGAAGCTGGACATGGTCATTTTCCTTTGGATTTGGATGGGGATGGTTGAGGGGAGGATCAGGCGGCGGGCCGCTGGAGTTCGGCCAGGGCTTCGACGCGGGAAATGGCGCGCTGCACGGCGGGGCGCTCGGCCACCGTCTCGTACCAGCGGGAAAGCTGCGGACGACCGTCGAGCGTCAGGCCGGGGAATTGCCGACGCCACAGCCAGCCGAAGTGGGCGATGTCGGCGATGGTGAACGCATCGCCCGCCATGAAAGCCTGACCGGCGAGCCTGCGATCGAGGAGGCCGAGGATGCGCTCGGCTTCCGTCGTGAAGCGCGCTTCGGCGATCGGCTGCGGTTCCGGCGAGGAGCGCTTGAAGAAGCCGGCGTTGCCGAAGGCGGGGCTCAAGGCCGAGGCGTGGAAGAAGAGCTGTTCGAATACCCGGGCGCGGGCCGTACCGTCGCTCGGCAACAGTTTGCCGGTCTTTTCGGCCAGGTGAACCAGGATGGCGGCGCTCTCGGTCAGGACGAAGCCGTCGTCCACCAGGACAGGCACCTTGCCGTTGGGATTGAGCGCGGCGAACGCCGCTTCCTTCTGTTCGCCCTTGCGGACATTGACTGCCTTAAGGTCGTAGGGAAGGCCGAGTTCCTCAAGCGCGATCGGCACCTTGACGCTGTTGGGGGTGGCAAAGGCGTAGACTTCGATCATGTTCGTCTCCAGCGGCTCGTGTTCGTTGGAGCGAGTTATGATCATTCCGCGATGCTTGCGGCAGGCAGCTTGAGGCGATATTGCTTATTCCAAAGGAGAATGAGCATTGGATAGATTGCAGGCGATGACCGCATTCGTGCGCGTGGTTGAGACCGGCTCCTTCTCGGGAGCCGCCCGGCAGATCGGGGTCGGCCAGCCCGCCATCTCGAAGACGATCGCGCAATTGGAAGACCGGCTGCAGGTTCGCCTGCTCATTCGATCGACCCATGGGCTGTCGCCGACCGACGCCGGAGCGCGCTTTTACGAACGCGCCAAGACCGCCGTGCATGAAGCGGACGAGGCCGAACTGGAAGCGAAAGGGGCTGGCGCCGGACTTTCAGGTCGACTCCGGATTTGCGCGGCCACGACCTTCGCGAGCCTGATGATCATTCCGCGCCTGCCGGAGTTCATGGCCATGCATCCCGATCTGGACGTGGACATCGTTCTCGACGACCGGGTGATCGATCTCGTCTCCGAAGGCATCGACATCGCCCTTCGCATGGGCGATCTCGCCGACTCCTCCGCCGTCGCGCGCCGTCTTGCCACCGGTCGGCGGTCGGTGGTTGCGACGCCTGGCTATCTCGAAGCGCATGGCGTGCCGCAGGTGCCGGCGGAGATCTCCGCGCATCAGGCGGTGGTCTATAGCCAGCTCGGCAGGAACTGGACCTTCCGCAGAGACGGAACCGAAGCGTCGGTCGCGGTCTCCGGTCGGGTTCAGTTCAGCGCCGCCGAAGGCATTCGCGCGGCCGTCAAGGCTGATATGGGGCTGGCTGTCGCCTCGGACTGGATGTTCTGGCCGGAACTGCAG
>JARLIU010000270.1 GCA_031291595.1 Ancalomicrobiaceae bacterium
GGCGGTACCCCTGGTGCCGATCCTGGCCATCGCCTTCTGCCTGATGCTGATGGCCTACCTGGCGGCAACGACCTGGATCGCCTTCGGCATCTGGCTGGCGATCGGCCTCGTCATCTACTTCGGCTATGCCCGTCAGCATTCGCGGCTGAATGTCCGCGGCGACGAGGATCTCGTCCCCGCCGAAGCCGGCGAATGAGGACCTGTGGTCCGGCCGCGTCGTTGCGGCGTCCGGGCTACACCGCAGCGACCAGCTCCGGCATCACCTCGCCGGCCTTGCCGACGAGCGAGAAGCTGGCGTAATCGTCGAGCCCGGTCGGCTCGGGATTGATCTGCACGACGCAGGCGCCCTGCTCGGCCGCCATGAACGGCAGGGCCGCCGCTGGATAGACGACCACCGACGTGCCGATCGAGAAGAACACATCGCAGTGGAGCGTCGCCTGCTGCGCCCGCTCGAGCGCCTCTTCCGGCAGCATTTCGCCGAACCACACGATGCCCGGACGCACCAGCCCGCCGCACGACGGGCAGGTCGGCGGCGGCAACCGTCCGCCGGTTTCCCCGGCCTGCGCATCGTTGGCGGACATCATGTACGACTGGCCGCAACTGGCGCAGATCGGCGCATGCAGGCTGCCGTGCAGATGGATGACGTCCGTCGAGCCGGCCCGCTCGTGCAGGTTGTCGACATTCTGGGTGATGACGGTGAGGCGGCGCACCTTTCGCGCCAGCGTGGCGATTGCCTGATGCGCCGGGTTCGGCAGGCATTTGGCGACTTGCGCCCGGCGGAACTCGTACCATCCCCACACCAGGTCGGGCTGCCGAGCGAACGCCTGCGGCGTGGCGAATTGCTCCGGATCGAAGATCTCCCACAGTCCTTCGAGCCCATCGCGGAAGGTCGGGATGCCCGATTCCTGCGACACGCCGGCCCCGGTCGAGACCACCACGTGATGGGCGGTGCGCAAGGCTTCGATGAGATCCGGCGGGAACGTCATGACTTCGCGTTTCAAACGGAACGTCCTTTCGCGGATGCAGCGGGCCGGCCGGCGATTGCCGCCGACGCTCGGTCCCGCAGCGATGCATCGACGGCTAGCACCGGCATGCGACATCGCCGCGGCGACCGCCACCGAAAGTCGAATGGCTCCCATGCGTTTGGGCGATCAGGGATTTCCCCAAGTCCACGCCATGCCGCCGGCGCCGCTGCGCCCTATGCAGCCGGCGCGAAATCGACGACCACGACGCGTTCGAGGATCGGATCGAGATAGGTCTCGCAGAAGGCGACGTGGTGGGGGTGCGGCAGGTAGGCGTCGCGCCCCTTGGCATCGAAGAACGTCACGACGAAGCAGTGCGTCAGCCCCTCGTCGAGCCCTTCGGGGCTGGAATTCACCCCCCATTCCAGGCTCTTGACGAAGTCGAGCCCGGCGCATAGCGCCTCGAACGCCTTGGCCACCGCCTCGACTTCTTCCTTGGCGGCGCTGTCCTTGAACTTGAACAGCACGACGTGGCGATAGATGCCGGGCATGGCGGCTCCTCCGATTTGAACATTGCAAATGCTCCCCTGTCCTGTATGAGCAGTCGCGCCGGTTTCGTAAATCGGATTTTCCCTGAGACAGACGAGTCTCGCGCCGCGTTTCGACCATCGACCGGCTCGCACACGCCGACAGCGTCCGCCGCCGGAGGGGCTAGGCGACGCGTCGAGTGCGGCCGACGAATGTCCGGCAACCGGCGGAGGAGCGGCCATGACGCCTCGGCGCGGTTGCGCCACCGGACCGGCTGACAGCCGTCCGCTGCAGGCCGCCGCTCGAGACCGGGCAGGAACGAGGACAACAGATGGAAAACTTCGAACATTGCATCCCGACCAAGATCATCTTCGGTAGGGGCACGGAAAATCAGGTCGGCGCCGAAGTCGCCAAGCACGCCAAGAAAGTTCTCCTGCACTTCGGCGGCGGCAGCGTCCGCGCATCCGGTCTGCTCGACCGCGTGACGGCTTCGCTCAAGGCCGCCGGCATCGCTTATGTCGAACTCGGCGGCGTCAAGCCGAACCCGCGCCTGAGCCTGGTGCATGAGGGCGTCAAGCTGTGCAAACAGCACGGTGTTGAGCTGGTCCTCGCCGTCGGCGGCGGCAGCGTCATCGATTCGGCCAAGGCCATCGCCATGGGCGCCCGCATCGACCACGACGTGTGGGACTTCTATCTCGGCAACGGCGCTCCGACCGCCGCGCTTCCCGTCGCGACCATCCTGACCATCCCGGCAGCGGGCAGCGAATCCTCCACCGGCACGGTGATCACCAAGGAAGAGGGCGACCTGAAGCGGGCGGTCAATTCCGACCTCATCTATCCCGTGTTCTCCATCCTCAATCCCGAACTCGCCTTCACCTTGCCGCGCTTCCAGGTCGCCTGCGGCGCCATGGACATCATGGCGCACCTGATGGAGCGCTATTTCACCAACGTGACGCGTGTCGGCTTCACCGACCGGCTGCTGGAAGCGACGATGAAGACCATCATCGCCGAGGCACCGAAGGTGATCGCCAACTCCAGGGACTACGACGCCTGGGCGGAGGTCATGTGGGCGGGCTGCATCGCCCACAACAATCTGCTCAACACCGGCCGCATCGGCGATTGGGCTTCGCATGCGATCGAGCACGAGATTTCCGGCATCTACGACGTCGCCCATGGCGCCGGCCTCGCCGTCGTGTTCCCGGCCTGGATGCGCTACACGCTGAAGCACGACGTGCAGCGCTTCGTGCAGTGGGCGGTCAGGGTGTGGGACGTCGAACTCGACGTGTTCGATCCGGAAGCGACGGCGCGCAAAGGCATCGAGCGCATGGAGGCCTTCTACAAGAGCCTCGGTCTCGCCGTGACCTTGTCCGGCCTGGGTGTCGCTAGCGACCGCATCGACGAGATGGCGGAAAAGTGCACCGAAGGCAACACGCAGCCGGTCGGCAACTTCGTCAAGCTCGGACAGAAGGACGTCGCCGCCATCCTCAAGCTCGCCGCCTGAGGCGGGAGCCGCGGCTTCGACACGGCGACGCTCAGCGCCTCCGCCCGATCAGCCGATCGGGCCGGAGGCTGCCGTGCGTTCCGGCCAACCGGTGAGCCGCGGGATCTCGGCACGCAGACGGCGATTGAGCCAGCCGGTGACCGGCGTGGCGATGATGACGACAGCGAGCGTGCAGCCGGCGGTGAAAACCAGCCCGGCGAGCGTCGCCCGTGGGAATGGATTGGCGGACGCGGCAAGGGCGAACAGCGGATAGTGCATGCAGTAGAGCGGGAAGGTCAGCCGGCCAAGCCAACGGATGGCCGCAGCGGCAGCAAGCGACCACGTCGCAGCCGGTAGCCACACCGGCGTGCACACTTGCCGGACGGCGATGATGTTCATCGAGAAGAACAGGCCGGTCAGGTAGTCCTGCGCCAGATTGCGGCGCATCGGCGCCGGGCCCCAGGGAAAATTGACCCACCAGCGCTCGAAGCCGCGGGCAAGCTCCGGTGCGCAGGCCACTCCGACGACGGAGACGACGATCAGCCCCCACCAGACCGCCGGATGCAGGCGCGCGCCGATCTTCAGGTGATAGAGCCCGAAGCCCAGCGCCCACAGTGGCAGCAGCGCGGCGACAGTCGAACCGGCAACCAACAGGATCGCCGGGATCGCCGCCACAGCGATCCAGCGGCGCGCGAACAGCGCGATTCCAGCGATGGCATAATAGGTCGCCTCGAAGCTCAGCGACCAATAGGGGCCGTTCGAACCCGGCTCGATGCCGTGAAAGCCGAAAATCTGCCACTCGTTGAGGAACACTGCCGCCGATGCATAGCCCTCGAGGCTCACCGGCTTCACCATGACCCAACGCGAGAGATAGAATTCCGGCGCGAGCGTTGCGCCGATCGTATCGGCGATCCAGGTCAGCGGCAGAGCGATCAGCACCACCGAGTAAAGTCGGGACAGCCGCGCGATCGCATAGCTTGTGGCAGTCGTCTCCTTGTGCGCGCTGACGTGGGCGATGACGAAACCCGACAGCACGAAAAACACGGCGACCGCCACGGAACCGTAGGGTTCGAGCCACCGTGGGATGAAGCCGGAGGAAAAGGAGGGAATGCCGAGATGGCCGATAAAGACCACGCCGGCGGCCAAAAAGCGGATGACGTCGAGATACAGCGACAGGAGTTCGGGCATGGCCACAGCTCCACCCGGAAGCGGGACCGGCCCGACGCGCCGCATCGGCCGGAGTATCCGCGCCGATCAGCTTTAGGCTCGCTCGCAGCGCCGAACAAGGGCAGGATGGCAGCTGCGCCAGGCTCGGACTGGCGGACATCGCCATCGTCGCCACGCATGCGGCCAAGCCCGTTCGCCGGCCAGCTTCAAGCCTCGGCAGGGCCGATGCCACTGTGCAGATGGCCGTGCGCCGTGGATGGATGGCCGCCATGCGAGTGGCGGTGCTCGAAGATGAGGTGCGTCCGCCGCAACAGCTCGATGTCGTGCAGGATGTCGAGCGCGGGCCCATCGGCGGCGATCCGTCCCTCGCTGAGGACGATCGCCCGGTCGGCGATGTCCTCGACGATGTCGAGATCATGCGTGGCGGTGACGACCGTGCGCCCGGCCACTGGTTCGCGCGCCAGCAAGCCGACGAGATCGGCCCGGCTGGCCGGATCGAGCGCTGCCGTCGGCTCGTCCAGCAGCAGGATCTCCGGCTCGGTGATCAGCACCGAGGCCAGCGCGACGCGCTTCTTCTCGCCGCCGGAGAGACGATGCGGCGGGCGGTCCTTCACCTGTTCGATGTTGAACCGCGCGAGCATGGCCGCGATGGCATCTCTGACCTTCGGCTTGTCCCAGCCGAGCTGCAGCGGGCCGAAGGCCAGTTCGTCCATGACCGTCGGATTGAACAGCTGCACATCCGGGTTCTGAAACACCAGTCCGACCCGGCGCCGAAAGGCGAAGTTGGTCCGATCGTCCTGCATGGCGGCTTCGGTCAATGGCGCCGACAGCGCCGTTGCCGTTCCCTCGGCGGCAAAACACAGGGCATCCATCATCCTGAGCAGCGTCGATTTGCCCGAGCCGTTGGCCCCCAGCAGCGCGACGCGTTCGCCCAGCCGGATGGAAAAGCTGACGCCGTTCAGCGCCGGATGCGACCGGTAGGCGAACGTCACGTCCTTGAACTCGAACGCCGTTGCCATCATGTCCCGAGCCCCATGATCACAGCCGGAACGGCGAGCGCGCCGAACAGCAGCAGCCAGTCCGCCGGGCGGGTTCGGAAATCGTCGAGCAGCCGCACTTCGCCGCGATAGCCGCGTGCGATCATGGCGGTATGCACCTCCGACCCCAGGGCGAGCGTCTTGGCCAGCAGCATACCGATCATCGTCATCAGCATGCGGCGACGTTCCCGGGCGTCCGGCGGCGCCATCACCCGGCTGCGGCGGGCCTCCATCATCTGGGTGGCGGCCTGGATCAGCACGAACACATAGCGATAGGTCATGCCGAGAATGGCGACGGCGGCGGTCGGCACGCCGAGGCTGGAGAGCGCCTTCAAGACATGCGGCCACGGCGTGGTCAGCACGAGCAGCAGCGCCAATGTGGCGGCCGTTTCCGACCGGCCGATGACGAAGGCGGCGCTCCGCACCCCCTGCAGCGTGATCGCCCAGCCGATCACCGGCACATGCGCGATCGGCGTCCCCGGCACCAGGAAAATCGCCGGGACGACGATCGTGCCGGAGAACAACAGCACGCCCAGCCAGACCTGTCTGGAAAGGCGACGGATGCCGACCATCGAGGCGACGGCCAGCGCTACGGCGCCGGCAAACAGCATGGCCAGCACCAAGAGCGACTGGGTGGCGGTGGCGCCGAGAATGAGGGCAACGAGGGCCACCAGCTTGATGCGCGGATCGACGCCTTGCAGCAATCCGGGCCTGGCCGCCACCTCTTCGGCATGGAGCGCGTGGCTCTCGGCGTCGACGAGCCCGAGCACCAGCCTGTCGAGCACCCCGCGTCGGACTTTCCCACAAGTGCAACTGCCGTAGGACGCCTCAACCATCTTTCAATCCGGCTGCCGGGCAGGCGTGCGGCGCCAGGGAAGCGCACCGATCGCCAGGAAGACGAACAGCACGATGCCGCTGCCGGTCACGGCGGACAGGATATAGCCGACGGACTTGTTCTGCAGGAACGAAGGCGCGTAGTCCGGCATCGGCGCAGTCCATACGCCGGCCAGCGCCTGCAATCCGGCGGGCACGGCGGCCGGCGGCGCGATATTGCCGGAGGCCCGGGCGATGTCCTGGCGTGCTGCCGGATCGGTCAGGTCCTCGGCGCTCCACTCGCCCCAGGCCGTACCGCCGGCGATGAGACCGAGCGGGCTCAAAATCATGACCACCGCAAGCCCGAACCACAACGCGCGCGTCTGCCACCAGGCGCGCGCCGGCGCTACTTCGGAACTCGTTCCGACGGCAAGCAATTCCGGCTCGTAGCGCTGCAGCATCGCCACCAGCCCGGCGCCGATGACCGCTTCGGCGATACCGGCGAGCGCCAGATGCCCACCCAGCATCGCCGGCACGGCGATCGACAGCGGATAGGGGGCATACAGCGGCGCGCCGGTGGCATCGGTGAACAGCAGCGGCTGAAGGCCGAATTCGACCGAGGCGACGAGCGCCGCGACGTTGATGCCGACATAGCCGGCGATGCCCGCCGCCACCACGCGGATCCGCGACGTCGCCGGCGACCGCCCGGCAATCAGGCTATAGATCCAATAGGCTACAAAGGTCCCGACAACAGCCATGTTGAAAGCGTTGGCGCCATAGGCGGTGATGCCGCCGTCGCCGAAGAACACCGCCTGGATCATGAGGGCGACCGATATCGACAGGACGGCGGCCCACGGCCCGACGACGATGGCGGCAACCGCCATGCCGACGGCATGCCCGGATGTGCCACCGGGAAGCGGCAGGTTGAACATCATGACGACGAAGGAGAACGCCGAAACGACAGCCATCAGGGGCACGAGCTTGGTGTGCAGCTTTGCCTTCACCTTGCGCGACGCCACATACCAGAACGGTGCGGCGGCGGCGAAGGCGACAGCGCACGTGGCCGGCGACAGATATCCGTCGGGAATATGCATGGCACGCTCTTCGGCTAGGCGATGCGATCATTGCAGAGGGCGCGGACGACTTCGAGCCCCCGAGGCACGTCGAGCTTCGGAAAGGCTAGGTTTCGGGCCGAAGCGCGTCAATACGGGATATGACGATTTATCGAAATAAGCATACCCGAGACCCGTCGGCCGCTAGGCCGATCAGCCGGGAGCCGGCCCCGCAACCGGCCCGAAGCCGCGTGATGCCTATGCCGCGATTCCTCCGGCGTGCCCCATCAAGCCTCGGGCTCGGCCGGCGGGTCATAGATCGCGCCGGTCAGGAAATCCGGCCAGTTGCGCTCGAAGAACGGCCGGTCTTCGCCGTCGAGCCGGCGCAGCGGTAGGGTGCGGATCGAAAAGCCCTGCCCGTCCCGGCGAACGAGGATCTGCTCGGTGCGATCCGCCGACCGCTCGGAGCGGAAGCGAAAGGTCTCGAGGTCTTCGCTGCGTGCCTTGGGCACGCAATCGCCCGCAACGTCGCAGATCGCGCGCGCCCCCCGGCTACCGCCGCCCCGCTCGATGTAGAAGGCAAGCGCGGCCAATACGGCTTCCGAGGCCAATGCCATCTGCCGCCACTGCAGCGCACGCAGCGCCTCGCCGGCGCCGTGGTAGGCGATCCCCTGGCGCTCGATCGTGCCGTTGAGGGCGCGGGCCGCCTCCAGCGCGGCGGCGACGTCTGCCGGCCTGCAGATGATGCCGGCATGATCGCTCATGCGCGCCTGCACCTCGGCGCGGATCGCTTCGGCCTGGAAGGGACTCTCCGGGGCGAGCCCAGCCAGCACGCCGCGCACCGCTGAGGCAAGCAGATCCGGGTCCGCAGGACCCGCAGCCGCCTGTCTTGACCGCGCCGCGATATGCTCGGCCGCACGCGTGCCGAAGACTTGCCCCGCGTTCAAGGCCGCGCCGCCGGGCCGGGTAACGCCGTGCGTGCCGGCCGCCTCCCCGACCGCATAGCAACCGCCGAGGCTGGTCGCCCCCCAGGTATCGACCGCCAGCCCGCCGTTCATGTGCTGGTTGTTCATGGCGAATTCGAGCGGTTCGCGGGTGATGTCGCGCTTGTAGCGCTTGTACAGTTCGATCGACAACGGGTTCATCTGTCGCAGCCGCTCAAGCGGCGTCGGCAACAGGGCGCCGGCCTTGGCGAGATAGGCTTTTACGCCGGGAGCGAGCGCTTCGAGATCGAACGGCGCATCGCCGGGCACGGGCAAGGGATTGCGATTGAAATCGAGAAACACCCGGCGCCCGGCGGCAGTCTCGCTGGTGACGGCGAGATCGAACAGGCTCGAGCCGTAATCGAGCATGCGGCTCGCGTGGAACGGCCACTGGTAGCCCTTCAGAAACGTATTAGAGGCGAGTTCGCTGGTCGTTCGGTAGTAACGGCTGAGAAAATTGTGCTCCAGACCCTGCGGGTCCACCGAGTAGACGTAGGGCATCGCCTGCACGTAGGTGCCCGACAGGTTCCAGGGGAAACCGTCGCGCGATGTGCCGATGCCGAACTGGCTTTCGGTCAGATTGACCGCCTCGATCCCGGCTTCGAGCGCCATGCCGAGCACGCCGAAGCAGTTCCGCGGATAGACGCTGTCGCGATACAGTTCGCCCGGACCGCCGGCGGCGAGCACTACCGCGTCGGCCAGAAAAGCGACGAGGCCGAGCGGATTGTTCGCCGTCCTGCGGCGCGGATTAAGCGCGATGACGCCGGCGGCGCGGCGCGGCGCGGCCGCGACCAGCAGGCGTACGGCCGTGGTGTGATTGATGATCGGCACGTCCAGACGCAGGGCTTCCCGCGCCAGCACCTGCACCATCAGGCGCGACGTGCGCGGCCCGCAACTCGTCGCCCGGCCGATTTCGTCGTGGTCCGTCTGGTAGCGCAACACGCCGCCCAACCGGTCGAGCGGGATCGGCAGCCCGAGATACTGCAGCGATGCCAGCGCGCGGCCTGAGCCGACGGCCTCGACGTAGGCGGTGTCGGCGTGCATGGCGCCGCCGGCGCCGATGGCCGCGGCGAGCGCGCGGAAGTCGTCACCCCGGTCGGCGGTGTTGGCGGTGTGCAGCGTCTGCTTGTCCGATCCCGAGCAGGCGGAGGTGCCGCCGAAGGCGCTCTGCGTGGTGACGATGACGTCGACTCCGCGCCGCTTGAGTTCGACCGCCGCCCGGAGGCCGGCCGCGCCGCTGCCGACGATGAGCGCCTGGGATCGATAGACCGGGATGGTCAAGCCGACGACATCGATCATCTCCGATGCGGCCTTCGGCTCGGGCAACCGCGGCATCTGGATGTCGGTCAGTCCGTCGAGGACCGTCTGCGGAACCGGCGATGGCAAGGTTTGAGCCCATGATTGCGAGGGGGTTGACGACATGTCCCGAACGGATTACTACGTATTAGCACGTTCCAAATTTGACGGCAAGAAACTCGAGATCTCCTCGCCTTTTGGCGTAATTCCGGGGGTTTTGTGGGCCGCGAATTTTTGGAACGATCCAAATTGGGTGGAAACGCTGGGATGAACGCAGGCGTTGACGGGCAGGGAGCGAAGGGGCGCGGCGGCCGCTCGACCATCGTCGACGTCGCCGATCGCGCTGGCGTGTCGAAGTCCACCGTCTCGCTGGTGCTGTCGGGTAGCAGCCTGGTCGCCGAGGCGACGCGCGAGCGCGTGACCGAGGCGATGTCCGAACTCGGCTACATCTACCATCGCGGTGCGGCGACATTGCGCGGCGCCCGGTCGGGCGTCATCGGCATGGTCATCAACGACCTGTCGAACCCGTTTTTCGTCGAGATGGCCATCGGCATCGAGCAGGCCTGCCAGGTCGGCGAGTACATCCCGTTCATCGCCAACTCGGTCGAGAACCCGGCGCGCCAGCTGCAAGTGGTCCGATCGATGCGCGAGCACGGCGCGGCGGGACTGGTGCTGTCCCCGGCGATCGGCACCTCGGTCGCCGAGTTGAAGCCGCTCCTCTCCGGCATGCCGGTGGTGCAGGTCATGCGCCGGCTGCCCGGCCTGAAGACGTCGATCGTCGCGCCGGAAAACAAGGACGGGGCACGGCGCGCGACGGCGCAGCTGATCGCCTCCGGCCATGGCCGCGTCGCCTTCGTCGGCGGCTTCCAGTCGATGGTGGTGCGCCAGGACCGGTTCGCCGGCTACCGCCTCGCGCTCGATGAGGCGGAGATCGCGTTCGACGAATCCCTGGTGTTCGAAACGATGACCAACTACGCGGGCGGCGCGGCGGTGGTGCCGCAACTGCTCAGCCATCACGCGCCGGCGACCGCGGCGCTGTGCTTCAACGACGTCGTCGCCATCGGCCTCATCCGCGCCCTCGGCGCAGCCGGCGTCGCGGTCGGCAGCGACTTCGGCGTCATCGGCTTCGACGATATCGAGGAGGCGCAGCACACGCTTCCGGCGCTGTCCAGTGTCGCCGTCAACGGCCGAGCGCTCGGCACCAAGGCGGTGCAACTGCTGATGCGTCAGCTGGCAAGCGGCGATTTCGAGCCCGAGACCATCCTGTGCCCGACCACGCTGGTCATTCGCGCCTCCTGCGGCACGGCAGCGTCCGCAACCGCCAAATCCGAAGCCAGATCGGAGGAATGACGATGCTGAAGTGGGGTCTGATCGGTGCGAGCACGATTGCCGCCGAACATATGATCGGTGCGTTCCGCGCTGTCGGTGGCGACGTCACCGCGGTGATGAGCGCGAACCCGGAGCGCGCGGCCAGCTACGCCAAGACGCACGCGATCGGCCGGTCGACATCCGAACTCGACGAGCTGTTGGGTGCCGGCGATGTCGACGCGGTCTATGTTTCGACCACCAACGACTTGCACCGTGATCAGGTGATCGCCGCGGCAAAGGCCGGCAAGCATGTCCTGTGCGAGAAGCCGTTGGCGCTGACGGCCGGCGATGCCCGCGCCATGGTGGCCGCCTGCCGGTCGGCGGGCGTCGTCATCGCCACCAACCATCACCTGCGCAATGCCGCCACCCACCGGGCGATGCGCGAGGCAATCAAGCAAGGCCGCATCGGCAAGCCCCTGTTCGCCCGCGTGTTCCACGCCGTCTACCTGCCGCCGCATCTGCAGGGCTGGCGGATCACCAAGCCGGAAGCCGGCGGCGGCGTCATCCTCGATATCACCGTGCACGACACCGACACGCTGCGCTTCGTCCTCGACGACGAGCCGGTCGCCGTCAGCGCCATGACGTCGCACGGCGGCTTGGGCACATCCGGCCTCGAAGACGGCGTCATGGGGGTGATGCGCTTCAGCAGCGGCCTCATCGCGCAATTCCACGACGCGTTCACCACCCGATATGCCAAGACCGGCTTCGAGGTGCATGGCGAGGACGGCTCGCTGATCGGGCGCGACTGCATGACGCAATTGCCGCAGGGCGAAGTGCTGCTGCGCACGGAGGCCGGCGAGGAGGCGCTGCCGCTGGCGCATGAGCCGCTGTACGAGCGCTCCGTTCGGCTGTTCCAGGACGCCGTCGCCGGACGCGGCGCGCCCTCGGCCAGCGGCGAGGACGGCATCAAGTCCTTGACCGTCGCGCTTGCCACGCTCGAGGCCGCCAGCCGCGCCCGCGAAATCCCTGTTCATTTCGAACTCTGAGACGTCCGATGGCCAAGTCGAAGGTTCTCACCGCTGCCGAGGCCGCCCGTCTCATTCCGGACGGCGCCATCGTCACCGTGTCGTCGTCCTCGGCGCTCGGCTGCCCCGATGCGATGCTGGCCGCCATCGGTGCTCGTTTCGAGGCGGAAGGCCATCCGCGCAACCTGACGACGCTGCATCCGATCGCCGCCGGCGACATGTGGGGGGTGAAGGGCATCGACCATATCGCCAAGCCAGGATGCCTGGCGAAGGTGCTGGCCGGCTCCTACCCCTCCGGCCCGTCGTCCGCCGAGCCGCCGGCGATCTGGAAGATGATCACCGGCAACGAGATCCCGGCCTACAACGTCCCCTCCGGTATCATGTTCGACATGCACCGCGAGGCGGCGGCCAAGCGCCCGGGCGTGCTGACCAAAGTGGGCATGGACACATTCGTCGACGCCAGCCGCGAAGGCTGCGCCATGAATGCCAAGGCGGCAGCCGAACCGATCGTGTCGCGCACCACCTTCGCCAACGACGAGTGGCTATTCTTCCCGACGATTACGCCCGAAATCGCCATCATTCGCGCCACCACGGCGGACGAGCGCGGCAATCTCTCCTACGAGCACGAAGGCGGCATTCTCGGACCGCTCGATCAGGCGCTTGCGGTGCACAACTCGGGCGGCCTGGTCATCGCGCAGGTCAAGCGCCTGGCCGCCGCCGGATCGCTCCGGCCGCACGACGTCATCGTCCCCGGCATCCTGGTCGACGTCATCGTCGTCGCGCCGGACCAGTTGCAGACCACGCATACGCCGTATGAGCCGGCCATTTCCGGCGAGATCTTCCGGCCGATCTCGTCGTTCGAAACGCCGAAGTTCGATGTCGCCAAGGTGATCGCCCGCCGCGTCGCGCAGGAATTGCGCGATGGCGATGCCGTCAACATCGGCTTCGGCATTTCCGCCAATGTGCCGCGCATTCTGATCGAGGAGGGCCGTCATGGCGCGGTCACCTGGGTCATCGAACAGGGCGCCGTCGGCGGCGTGCCGCTGATCGACTTCCAGTTCGGCTGTGCTTCCAACGCCGAGGCGATCGTGCCCTCGCCGCAGCAGTTCACCTACTTCCAGGGCGGCGGCTTCGACATGTCGCTGCTGTCCTTCCTGCAGATCGACCGCTTCGGCTCGGTCAACGTGTCGAAGCTCGGCGTCCGTCCGCATGTGACCGCCGGGGCCGGCGGTTTCGTCGACATCACCGCGCGCGCCAAGCGCATCGTGTTTTCCGGCTACTTCACCGCCGGCGCCGGTCTCGAGATTACCGGCGAGGCGCTCGCCATCGTCCGGGAAGGCAAGGTCAGGAAGCTCGTCAACGACGTCGAGCAGGTGACGTTCTCCGGCGCCCGCGCCGTCGCGCAGGGCCAGGAGATCACCTACGTCACCGAACGCTGCGTCATGCAACTCGGCCGCGACGGCGTGACGGTCGTCGAGATCGCGCCGGGGGTCGATCTTCAACGCGACATCCTGGCCCAGTCGGAATTCCCGCTGCGCGTCGCCTCCGACTTGAAGACCACCCCGACCGAACTGTTCCGGCCGGCCCCCGTCGGCCTCACGCTGAAGGCGGCATGAGCATGAGCGGATATGTTGACCTGACCATCGATGGGCCGATCGCGCGGATCACGCTGCGGCGCCCGGAGAAACTCAATGCGCTCGATCGCGCCATGATCGACGCGCTGTTCGATGCCGCGCGCACGATCGATGCCTCGCAAACGGTACGCGTCGCAATATTGAGCGGCGACGGCAAGGCGTTCTGCGCCGGCGGCGACATCGCGGCCTGGGGCGGCCTGCCAGCGCTCGACATGTGGCGGGACTGGACGCGCGCCGGTCATCGCAGCTTCGAAGCGCTGGCCCGGCTGCGGGTGCCGCTCATCGCCATGCTCACCGGCCACGCCTTCGGCGGCGGGCTGGAACTCGCGGCAACCGCCGACATTCGCGTCGCCGCTGAAGGCATCAAACTCGGGCTGCCGGAAACCGGTCTCGGCATGGCTCCCGGCTGGTCGGGAACGCAGCGACTGGTGCGCCGCTTCGGCGCCTCGGTCGTCAGGCGGATGGCGCTGACTGGTCGCATGTTCACGGCGGAAGAAGGCCTTAAGTTGGGGCTCGTCGATGAGGTGGAGCCGGCAGCGGCTGTGTTCGAGCGGACCGAGACCTTGGCGGCGGACATCTGCCGACGCGGTCCGATCGCGGTGCAGATCGTCAAGGCAATGATCAACGCCGCCGAGGGCGAGGACCGGGACGCGCCGATCGAGGGGCTTGCCGGGGCCTTGACGGCAATGACCGAGGACTTGGCCGAAGGCGTCGCGGCATTCCGCGACAAACGGCCGCCGACCTTCTCGGGACGGTAAGGCCCACGCGCGACGGCGGCCGCCAACGGCGCCGACTGGGTAGTCGATAAAGGAATGCAGGGTTTGGAGACCGAGATGAACGCCATAACCGCCATCCCTTTCGATTCCGCCCGGCTCGACGCTGCGCTCGCGCGGTTCCCGCGGCAACGCGCGATGTTCATCAATGGACAGGACGTCGACGCTGACGGCGAACGCATCGAGCGCTTCAGCCCGGCGCACGGGGTGCTGGTGTCGAGCGTGCCGCGTGGCACGGCCAAGGACGCGCGCGCCGCAATCGCCGCCGCCCGTCGGGCCTTCGATACCGGTCCCTGGCCGCACGAGACCGCATCGACCCGCTCGCGCCTCTTATTGAAGGTCGCCGATCTGATCGATCGCGATCGCGACCTCATCGCGCTGATGGACTGCCTCGAATCCGGCAAGCCGATCGCCCAGGCCCGCGGCGAGATCGAAGGCGCGGCCGATATCTGGCGCTATGCCGCGGCCCTGGCACGCGAGCTGTCCGGCGACAGCTATTCCAATCTCGGCTCCGACCGGCTCGGCCTCGTGCTGCGCGAGCCCGTCGGCGTCGTCTCCATCATCACGCCGTGGAATTTCCCCTTCCTGATCGTGTCGCAGAAGCTGCCGTTCGCGCTCGCCGCCGGCTGCACGTGCGTCGTCAAGCCAAGTGAAATGACCTCGGCTTCGACGCTGCATCTCGCCCATCTGCTCGCTGAAGCCGGTCTGCCGGAGGGCGTCGTCAACGTCGTCACCGGCTACGGGCCCGATGTCGGGGCGCCGATGACCGCCGATCCGGATGTCGACATGATCTCGTTCACCGGCTCGACCGCGATCGGCCGCGCCGCCATGGCCGCCGGAGCCGCGACACTGAAGAAAGTGTCGATGGAGCTCGGCGGCAAGAATCCGCAGCTGATCTTTCCGGACGCCGATCTCGAAGCCGCGCTCGATGCGGCGACCTTCGGCGCCTACTTCAACGCCGGCGAATGCTGCAATGCCGGCTCGCGCCTCATCCTGCATGCCGACATCGCAGCCCCGTTCCTGAGCGAGCTGGCGGAGCGGGCAGCGCAGGTGGCCGTCGGCGATCCGCTCGATGAGGCAACCCGCGTCGGTGCACTGATCAGCCCGGAGCATCTCGGCAAGATCGAAGCCCACATCCGCGCCGCCCGCGATGCCGGCGCCGAGGTCGTCGGCAGCGGCGAGCGCCTGTCGACCGACGGCCTCTTCATGGCGCCGACCATCGTTGCCGGCGTCACCCCGGGGATGGCGATCGCCAAGGCCGAAGTGTTCGGGCCAGTGGTCGTCGCCCTGACGTTCAAGACGGCCGATGAGGCGATCCAGTTGGCCAATTCGACCGACTACGGACTGTCGGCCAGCGTGTGGAGCCGCGACCTCGACACCGCGATCGCGGTCGGGCGCGGCGTCAAGGCCGGCACGGTCTGGGTCAACACCTTCATGGACGGCACGCCGGAACTCCCCTTCGGCGGCTACCGCCAGTCCGGGTTGGGGCGCGAACTCGGCCGCAACGCCGTCAAGGACTACACCGAAGAGAAGACCTTCCACATCCACACCGGCGCGCGCACCAGCTGGTGGCTGCCGCGAACCTGATCCGCGAACGACAAGAATTCGGACCCGCTCAATGGCGTCCGAGACCGGTGCCGGACCGTATCCGGTGGGAGTAACGTGAGGGACGGCTCATGAATCGAGTTTGGAACGCTGTTATCGCCGGCGCCAGCGTGTTTGGCATGCTGGCTCTGCCCAACGCATCCTCCGCCGCCGACATCAAGGAAGTGCAGATGCTGCACTGGTGGACGTCGGGCGGCGAGGCGGCCGCGCTCAACGTCCTGAAGCAGGACCTCGCCAAGCAAGGCTACGCCTGGAAGGACGTGCCGGTGGCCGGCGGCGGCGGCGAAGCGGCGATGACCACCCTGAAGGCACTGGTCGCTGCCGGCAATCCGCCGACCGCCTCGCAGATCCTCGGCTATTTCGCCATCGACTACGCCGA
>JARLIU010000271.1 GCA_031291595.1 Ancalomicrobiaceae bacterium
CATCCATTCCTGGCTCAACCGCCTGCTGATGCCCGACACCGTCGGCACCGGCGGCGACAGCCACACCCGCTTCCCGATCGGCATTTCCTTCCCGGCCGGCTCCGGCCTCGTCGCCTTCGCGGCGGCGACCGGCGTCATGCCCTTGGACATGCCGGAATCGGTGCTCGTCCGTTTCAAGGGCGAAATGCAGCCCGGCATCACCTTGCGTGATCTGGTCAACGCCATTCCGCTGGCGGCGATCAAGAACGGTTCGCTGACCGTCGAAAAGAAGGGCAAGAAGAACGTCTTCAATGGCCGCATCCTCGAGATCGAGGGCCTGCCGAACCTGAAGGTCGAGCAGGCCTTTGAGCTCTCCGACGCTTCCGCCGAACGTTCGGCCGCCGCCTGCACGGTGCGTCTGAACAAGGAGCCGATCATCGAGTACATGAACTCGAATATCGTGCTGATGAAGTGGATGATCGCCCAGGGCTATCAGGATCGCCGCTCGCTTGAGCGTCGCATCGCCGCCATGGAAGGCTTCATCGCCAACCCGGTGCTGTTGCAGCCTGACGCCGACGCCGAATATGCGGCCACGTTCGAAATCGATCTGGCGACGATCAAGGAGCCGATTTTGGCGTGCCCGAACGATCCGGATGACGTCAAGGTCCTGTCGGAAGTCGCCGGCGACAAGATCGACGAGGTCTTCATCGGCTCGTGCATGACCAACATCGGTCATTTCCGCGCCGCCGGCAAAATTCTCGCCGGCAAGACCGATATACCCACCCGCCTGTGGATCGCGCCGCCGACCAAGATGGACGCCCATATCCTGACCGAAGAGGGCTATTACGCCACCCTCGGCAAATCCGGCGCCCGCATGGAAATGCCGGGCTGCTCGCTGTGCATGGGCAATCAGGCTCAGGTCCGCAAAGGCTCGACCGCCATCTCGACCTCGACCCGCAACTTCCCCAACCGTCTGGGTATCGACACCCGCGTCTACCTCTCCTCGGCGGAACTCGCCTCGGTGGCGGCGCTGCTGGGCAAGATCCCGACGTTTGAGGAATATATGGAGCAGATCGGCGCGCTGAAGGGCAAGACCGAGGAAGTCTATCGCTACATGAACTTCGACAAAATTCCGGAATTTGTCGAAATCGCTGAAAGCGTGTCCGCGGCCTGATCTGTCAGGTTTGCAATATAAAAAGGCCCGCCGGCATTGCCGGCGGGCCTTTTTTGTTCTGGAGCGCCGCTGCGCTGCGTGAAGGGCGGAGAGGCGCGGATGCTGTTACACTCAGGCCGGTTTGGCGCCGGTGTGGATGATCGTGCCGACATGCTCGCCGCGCAGCGCGGCGGTCAGGCGGCCCGGCACGAGGCCGTTGACGATCTGGACGCGCTCGAGATTGCGCGCGGTCGCCATGACCTCGAGCAGCGCCGGGTCGAAGGGCAAAGTGCCGTTCGATTTGGCGAGCTCGGCGCCGCTGGTCTCGCGGATCAGCTCGGCCTTCTTGCCGTCGGGGCCATTCGGGTCGATGTCATAGACGCCGTCCACATCCTCGACGATCGTCAGGCCGGCGGCGCCGAGAGCGTCGGCGAGCAGGAAGGCGCCCGTGTCGGCCCGGTGGGTCGGCAGCCGCGAATTCGGGAACTCGTGGTGGTGGTAGGGCGGAAACGCGCTGCCAACGGCGGCGCGGGCGTTGGTCAGATGGATCGCCAGTTGTCCCGCGATCGTCGGGTGCTCCAGATAGGAGACACCCTCCGGCGCGAGCAGCGAGGCGAGGATATGGCCGTTCTGGCCGGCCTCGCTGGCGGCGAGCGGCGCCAGCGAGCCGACCGGCAGGCCGAGGTCGAGGCCGACGCCATAGACGTGGCGGGCGCGGATGCCGGCGCCGGTCAGGATCAGCAGGCGATGCTCGGGCAGCAGCTTGCGGATCTCGTCGACGATCGGCAAGATCGCTTCATGGCCGCGATCCATGATCGAGCGGCCGCCGATCTTGACGACTTGCAGCCAGGGCAGGATGCGGACCGGGTGACGGCCGGCGACGGGACGGGTCAGATCGATGTCCTGCAGGGTCTGGCGCGCGAGCGGCGACGCAACGTGCTTGATGGTGTTGGGGAGTTCGGTCATGGCTGCCTCTCAAGAGCATTTTCAAGCGAAGTGGATGCCGGTTCGCGTGAAGAAAATGCGCAAAAAACAAAAAGCTGGAGCCCCGATCCGATTTCAATCGGATCGGAAAAGGCTTTAGCTCGCGGTGATGATCGTGCCGACGTGTTCGCCGGCCAGAGCGCGGGTCAGGTTGCCCGGGACGAGGCCGTTGATGACCTGCACTTCGCGCACATGGCGCGATGACTTGAGCAGATCCAGCATCGGGAACTCGAGGATCGAGTCGTGCAACCCCTGCGCTTTCATCTCGTCAACCGAGATTTTGGGGATGAATGTGGCGTTCTTCGAGGTCTTCGGGTTGGCAGTGTACAGGCCATCCTCGTCCTTCACGAAGAGCATCGCCTTGCAGCCGAAGGTTTCGGCGACGAGGTGACAGCCGGCGTCGGTGCGGTAAGGCGGAATGACGCCTTCGGCGGCCGGGCGCGTCCACATTCCATAGGGCGGCATGCCGCTGAAGATGACCGCGTTGACCTCGGTGAGGTAGAGCGGCAGGGCCGACATGCCGGCGCCGCTGACCAGGGATATGCCGTATTTCGCCAGCAGCTGGCCAAGCATCGCCGCGTTCTGGTCGGCGACCGAGGCGCCGAGCTGCGAGAGCACGCCGGCCGGCAGGTTAAGCCCGGCGGCGATCGAATAGAGGTGGCGGGCGCGGGTGCCGGCGCCAGTGCCGATCAGCATCTGGTGGTTTTTGCGGGCGGCGACGATCTCGTCCAGCAGCGGGTAGAGGCCGGCGCGGCCGCGGTCGATGACGCTCTGGCCACCGATCTTGATCACCGTCGCCTCGGGAAGGATGCGGAAATCCGCCGAGGATTCCGCCGCTGCCAGAAGCTCCGTGTCGGTCAGCGATCGCTGCATAAGGAGCGCTTCGAGCTCCGACGTTGTATTGGCCATGTTGGGCGCCTTTCCTCATTGCCAG
>JARLIU010000272.1 GCA_031291595.1 Ancalomicrobiaceae bacterium
CCCGCCGCTTGCTTGCCCTCGACCACGCGCGCCCTGAGCGTCGCCCGCGTCGTCATGTGCTGGCGCAGGCGTCCGATCAATCCGGCATTCTCGGCAAACGTCTCGGCCAGGATGTCGCGAGCGCCGTCGAGCGCCACCTTGGCGTCCGCCACCTCGGCGGTGACGAATTTTGCCGCCTCCATCGCCGGATCGAGCCGGCGGTCGGCCATGAGCCGGTCCGCCAGCGGCTGCAGACCGCGTTCGCGCGCGATCTCGGCCTTGGTGCGGCGCTTCGGCTTGTAGGGGAGATAGAGATCCTCGACCTCGGCCTTGGTCGTAGCGGCGGCGAGTTTTGCCGCCAGATCGTCGGTGAGCTTTCCTTGCGCCGAGATCGAAGCGACGATGGTGTCGCGCCGGGCCTCGAGCTCGCGCAAGTACGTCAGCCGCTCCTCGAGCTTTCTGAGCTGGATGTCATCGAGGCCGCCGGTCGCCTCCTTGCGGTAGCGGGCGATGAAGGGAATGGTGGCGCCGCCGTCGATCAGTTCGACCGTGGCGGCCACCTGCTCTCTCCTCGCGCTGATGTCAGCGGCGATCAGCGCGTTGATGCGGTCGGCAACGGCAGTCATGCGGCAATCCTCGTGCAGGCCTTGGGGCTGTGCGGTCCCGCGTCGGCGGGGAGCGGACAATAGGCGCGTTGGGCGCGCATGCCAACGCGCACGCGTCGACTTGTCGACAGCCGAGCCATCTGATCGACAGCCGAGCCAGTTAAAGCCGGCTAAGCAAATCCTTTAGCCGGCGTCCTCCTCCAATTCATCGAATCTGCGGTAGTCGAGCACCAGCCGGCCCTCGGCATCGTTCCTGAGGAGGTCGGCGAATTGCGCGCCCTCGACGATGTCGCGCCAGTCGTAGCTGCGTCGGGCGCGCAAGTTCTGCGCGATGCCCTCATCGGTGCCGGCGATCGACAGAATGAAGCCCGTCTCGGCGGCCTCCATTTCGGCGGGCGTACGGCCATACAGCGGGCTCGACGGGCCGATGCGATGGAAGATCGTCCAGGACAGGACGAAGGAGGGATTTTCCACCCGTTCCAGCGGCAGTTCCAGGAAGCGGCGGAATTGCCGGCCCTCCGCGGTGACGATGGTCTCCAGCATCCACAGCCGGGCGACGGCGTCGCTGATGAAATTCGCCCGCGCATTGGCTGCGCGAATCATCAGGTAGGTCGAGCCTTCGAAGGCGCCGATGATGATGTTCTTCGAGAAGATCAGCCGGGCGGTCGGCCGCGAGAAGCGGGCGAAGATCAGGCCGGTCAACACCGCGGTCAGCACCACGCCGGCGAATGTCTCCAGGCTGGCAATGGCATGCCCCCACTCCGACTGCGGGTGCATGTCGCCGTAGCCGACAGTGGCGAGCGTCTCGATGGAAAAGAACAGCACGTGCCACGGCCTGTCCGGGGGCACGTTGGCGATCGACTCCGGAACGATCAGATAGAGCCCGGCGAAGGCGGCATTGAACACGGCGAAGACCGCGGCCGAGGCGAGGAAGAAACCGGCCCACGAACAGGTCATGGCGCGGTGGTAGAGGTCGGACAGGCCGAAGCCGATGACGCCCTTGGCCATGATGCGGCGGTTGCCGATTTTGACCAGACGCGCATTGCCGTGAAAGCGCTTCATCATCGACGATCTCTCCGCTCGACGCCTTAAAGAAACGGCCCGGACAGGTGCCTTGCGGGGCTGTCCGGGCCGTCAGGTAGTCTCAGGAGGAGAAACCGGCCGGTCAAGCCCGGACGGCAGTCTTGGGAGGTATTTGAGGCAAAGCCTCAGTTGACGCGATAGTCACCGGCATAACGGCGAGCCGAGGAGAAAGCGCCCCGGTCGACCTGACGGCTGCGATATTCCAGATCGTAGAGGTCATGCGCTTCGTTCAGGTAGCGCTCCTCGAGTTCCTGGCGGCTGGGCGGAAACATTTCGCCGAACACGGCACCAATCACATTGCTCACGCGGGGCCACAGGGCCTGGATAGCTTCGCTCATCATAATCTCCTTGTCATCAGTGGCTGGGCCGCGGACGGACGGGAGAGGGCAACTTGGGGCTGCCGCGCTCTCCTGAAGGTCATTGCCGCGACCCTCGACATGCCCGGGGCGATTTCAGGAGATCGCCCCGAGGCAGGACCGAAACTCGAAGACCAGATGAGGTTTCAGGATCCTCTGTCTTCGTCTCCGTCCCTGCTGCACTGCAATGTAGTTGAAACTGACAGAAATTGCAGAGGTGCAAGTGAGCGCGCTGATATGCGATATACGCATGACTAGTTAATGTGTACCGAGGTTTTTGCATGCCAATTTGCGTACAACTTCGCATGCGGTACCATGCCAAAATCAAGCAATCCCGTGTATTTCCGTAAATTCAAACACTTAACCTCAGAGTGCCCGGATAATACCAATCGAAGCCGGGAGGCGGGTCAGCCGGTTGGTCAGCGGCAAAGTGAACGGCGATGCAGCAATTTCGACCACATCACCCGGTTCGGTCCGGACGCCATGCGTGAACGACAAGGTAGCCGTGCCGAAAAAGTGCACATGCACATCGCCCGGCTGGCGGAACAGGCCGTATTTGAAGTGATGCGCCTCCAGGTTGGCGATCGAATGGCTCATGTTCGCCTCGCCGGAGACGAACGGCGCCTCGAAGATCGCCACGGCGCCGCGGTGGATGCGAGAAATGCCGCGGATGTCGGCCGGTAGCTCGCCGATGAGGATTTCCGGACCGAAGGACGACGGTCGGAGTTTCGAGTGGGCGAGATAGAGGTAGTTCTGCCGCTCCAGCACATGGTCGGAGAACTCGTTCGCCAGAGAAAAGCCGAGCCGAAACGGCGTGCCGTCCGGGCCGATCACGTAGATGCCGGCGATTTCCGGTTCCTCGCCGCCGTCAAGGGCGAAGTCGGGCGAGCCCAGATCGGCGCCGGGCGCTACCGCGGTCGAGCCGTCGCCCTTGAAGAACCACTCCGGCGCAACGCCCGCCCCGCCCTGCGCCGGCTTGCCGCCTTCGAGCCCGAGCTTGAACATCTTCATGGAATCGGTGAGCTGGTCGGCCTGCGACAGGTCGCGATGCATCTTGTCGCGCCCCTCGGCCGAGCCGAGATGGGTGAGGCCCGTGCCGGTCATCCACTGATGCGCCGGGTCGGGATGGGCGATCGGCGTCTTCAGTCGATTGTCGGTAAAGGCGGCGGTGAGGTCGAGACTGTCACCGAGCCCCCGCCGCTCGATCTCGTCGAGGAGCGAGCCGCCGGCGACGATCGCCGCCTTGGCCAGTTCGTAGGTCGAGCGGGTGTCGCCGATCAAGCGGGCGGTCCCGTCGTCGGCGACGAGCGCCACGGCGTCGGCGCCTTCGGCGGTAACCAGCTGGATCAAACGCGACGCCATGAACCTCTCCATCCAATTATGCCACCCGCGACGGTGTCGTCGCGGATGGGGAGCAAAATATCGCCCGATGTGTCGGAACCAAGGCGATTCGTCGCCGAGCTGGCGCGATCGGAGCCGCGCCAAGCGACCGTCGGCCCGGCTGGCCCGGCCGGCGAGTCATGATCGCCAGCGGCGGGGATGTGTCGCGGATCGATCGCGGGAAAGTCGCTGGTGGTCCGATTCCGACATTTGCATCCCACTCGCAGCGTGCTCACACGCAAATGTCGGAATCGCAGGACCACTAGCAACTCATTGAGTCTAGTGGATCTTTGAATTTGACATTTGAGCATGGCCACGCTGTCCGCTCGGACTCAAATGCCAAATTCGCTCCACTAGTGCCGGGCGGTGCAGACCAGACGGAACGGCTGCAGCTGCTTGTCGGTCAGGCGCAGCTGCGGCAGGGCGGCAAACGACGCCTTGTCATCCGCAAGCGTCGTCGTCAGCCCACCCCATGGCTTGCCGGAGGCCGCCAATTGCCGGGACGGCTGCCACAGCACCTTTGCCGCATCGGTCGCCGGATAGCGGTAGGATTCGAGCAGGGTTGCCGCCACCGTCACCGGCCCGTCGCCGGCGTGCGACCAGGTGCCGCAATACAGGCGATAGCCACGATCGAGCGCCGGCTTGAGGCCATGGCTCGCCCGGTCGGGCGCCAACCGGACCTCAAGCGACAGGAAGGCGCCGTCCGCATCGAAGATCGCCAGCAGCCTCGGCCCGGCGCTCGTTGCATCGGTCCCGGCATGCTGCTGCGCATAGACCAGCGCCTCTGCGGCCGCGACGGAAGCGGCGGGACAGACGAAGAAGATGGCGGTGGCGGTTGTCGCTATCCAGCGCATGGACCTATCGCACCACATGAACTTTCACATGCGCCTGCTTCATCGTCCACAGCTGGCGCAGGATCACTTCGGAACGCTCGCAGATGCAGCCATGGGTATAGTCGTCCGGGCGCACTTTGCCATGCAGGAAATTGCCGCGGTAGGCCTGCGCCATCTTGGCGCTATGCTCGTTCAGATGGGCGCGGAAATGCCCCCACTCCCACTGCCACTCCGAAACGTCGACCTTCTCGACGCCGTACCATTGATGCATCCCATCGGACGTATCGCCCGGCCAGGGATATTTCGAACAGGTTTGGCGGATATCCAAACGGATGGTGTAGACCTCGGTCGGGATCGGCGCGGAACCGGCGGGCGAACTGAGACCGCCGGAAAATGCCGTCGACTTGATCAGCTCCTTCGCCCCGCGCAGCAGCATGAGGTCGCCGGTGTCGGCGCCGAAGCCGTTCTTGCCGGTCACCTTGAATGTGATGTGGGCGTCGGGATCGGACATTGGCAAAGCGTCTGACTAAAATGAGTAAGTACTCTACCCTATCGAGATATTCACTGACAGGCAATTGAAACCTGCATTCCCCCGGGATGGGATCTGCCCGCCGGCCGCACATGCCAACACCCGGCAGTTGCGGCCGACCCGGCGCGCCCCACGCCATGCCCCCTGCCCGATGCCAACGCGGCTCCCCGCCCCAGGCCGAAGCTGCCCGAGAGCCGGACACTGCCAGCCTGTCGCATCGCTCCCGGCGCTCCGGTGCACTTATTTTGCACCGCCTGCGAATTGGGCAGGCGCCCTGACATATCGCCTGTCTTGACGGCATTGCGCAAGCCTTGAGCAGTGGGGCAAGTTGCCAAAACCCCTTGATATCCGCCATCTTGGGCGCGTGCCTGATAGTGGCATGAAAACTGCTTATGACAATACGTCCGCGGACCGGCCGTGCAGCAAGGACGCTGCACCTCAGCCTTCCCCGGCCGGCCGCAAGCTAGGGCCGCACGGCAACGATGCCTTTCTTCAGCGCAACAGGGGTTCCCGCTTCGAGCGGCCACCCCCGGACACTCGAGAGGCATTGGTCATGGCTCAGAAGCTCGTCATCATCGGCAATGGAATGGCGCCCGGGCGGGCGCTCGAAACGCTTGTGGCCCGCGCGCCCGGCCAATTCGACATCACCATCTTCAACGCCGAACCGCGGGTCAACTACGACCGCATCATGTTGTCGCCGGTGCTGTCCGGCGAGAAATCGTTCGAGGATATCGTCATCCATGACGATGCCTGGTACCGGCGCCACGGCATTACCCTGTTGAAAGGCTGCCCGGTCACGGCGATCGACCGCGCGGCCAAGACCGTCACCGGTGCCGACGGCACGATCGCTCCCTACGACAAGCTCATCGTCGCCACCGGATCCTCGCCCATCATCATCCCCATCCCCGGCCACACGCTCGCCGGCGTCGTCGCCTACCGCGATCTCGACGACGTCGACGCGATGCTCAAGGCGGCGGCAATCGGGCGACACGCCGTCGTCATCGGCGGCGGGCTGCTGGGCCTCGAAGCGGCCGCCGGGCTGAAGCTGCGCGGGATGCAGGTCACCGTCCTGCACCTGATGCCGACGCTGATGGAGCGCCAGCTCGATCCGGCCGCCGGACACCTGCTCGAACAGGCGATGCAGAAGCGTGGCATCGACGTCATCTGCCGCGCCAATACCCACGCCATTCTCGGCGACACCCACGTCACCGGCGTCCGCCTCGACGACGGCCGCGAGATCCTGGCCGATATCGTCGTCATGGCCGTCGGCATCCGCCCGAACGCCGGCTTGGCCAAAGCGTCCGGCATCGAGGTCAACCGCGGCATTCTGGTCGACGACCGGATGCACACCAGCGATCCGGATATTCTGGCGCTTGGCGAATGCGCCGAACACGGGGGCACGTGCTACGGGCTGGTGGCGCCCTTGTACGAGATGGCGAAAGTGGCGGCCGCAACGCTGATTGGCGATGCTTCGGCCGCCTATCGCGGCTCGGTCACCGCGACGAAACTGAAGGTCACCGGCATCGACCTGTTCTCCGCCGGCGATTTCGCCGACCGCAAAGGCCGCGAGGAGATCGTGCTGCGCGATCCGGCCCGCGGCGTCTACAAGCGGCTGGTGATCGAGGGCGAACGGCTGGTCGGCGCGGTGCTTTACGGCGATACCGGCGACGGCGCCTGGTTCTTCGACCTGATCAAGGGCGACAAGCCGATCGGGAGCTTGCGCGACATGCTGATCTTTGGTCCAGCCTTCCAAGGAGGTGCCGTCCTCCCCCCTACGGCGGCCGTTGCAGCCTTGTCGGATGATACCGAAATCTGCGGCTGCAACGGCGTGTGCAAGGGCGACATTCTGGCGGCGATTGCCGACAAGGGGCTGACGACGCTGGCCGGGGTGCGGGCGCATACCAAGGCCTCGGCCTCGTGCGGCACGTGTACCGGCAAGGTCGAGGCGCTGCTGGCGCACGCGCTCGGCGGCGCCTACGAGAAGCGGACGGTCGAGCCGGTCTGTCTCTGCACCGATCTCGGCCATGACGACGTGCGCCGGGCGATCCGCGAGGGCAAGCTCAAATCGACGCACGCCGTGATGCAGGCGCTCAGCTGGAAGTCGTCGTGCGGCTGTGCCAAGTGCCGGCCGGCAATCAACTATTACCTCCTTTGCCAATGGCCGGACGAATACCGCGACGATTCCCGATCGCGGTTCGTCAACGAGAGGCTGCACGCCAACATCCAGAAGGACGGCACCTATTCGGTGGTGCCGCGCCTATGGGGCGGCGTCACCTCGCCGAAGGAACTCAGGGCCATCGCCGATGTGGCGGACAAGTTCAATATTCCGACGGTGAAGGTCACCGGCGGCCAGCGCATCGACTTGCTCGGCGTCCGCAAGGAAGACCTGCCCGGCGTCTGGGCCGACCTCAACGCCGCCGGCATGGTCTCCGGCCACGCCTACGCCAAGGGGCTGCGCACGGTCAAAACCTGCGTCGGCTCGGAATGGTGCCGCTTCGGCACGCAGGATTCCACCGGCCTCGGCATCAAGTTGGAAAGATATCTTTGGGGCTCGTGGTCGCCGGCCAAGGTCAAGCTCGCCGTCTCCGGCTGCCCGCGCAACTGCGCCGAGGCGACCTGCAAGGACATCGGCGTCGTCTGCGTCGAGTCGGGCTTCGAGATTCACTACGCCGGCGCGGCCGGATTGCACATCCAGGGCACGATCGTCTTGGCCAAGGTCGCCACCGAAGACGAGTGCGTCGAGGTGATCGCCGCGCTGTTGCAGCTCTATCGCGAGGATGGCCGCTATCTCGAGCGGATCTACAAGTGGATGGCGCGCGTCGGCCATGAGGGCGTCGTCGCAAAGGTCGTCGACGACGTCGAAGGCCGCAAGGCCTTGGTGCAACGCTTCGAATTCTCGCAGGTCTTTGCCCAGGTCGACCCGTGGGCCGAGCGTGTCGCCGGGCTCGACGCGCATGAGTTCGCTCCGCTTGCCGTCATTCCCTTTTCAGAGGCTGCCGAATGACCACGCATGACGTCGACTGGATCGATGTCGGCAGGATTGTCGACATTCCGCTGCGCGGCTCCCGCGTCGTCGCCTCGCCGATCGGCGACATCGCAGTGTTTCGTGCCGCCGATGACGCTGTGTTCGCGCTGCGCGACCGCTGCCCGCACAAGGGCGGCCCGCTGAGCCAGGGGATCGTACACGAGCATTCGGTGACCTGCCCGCTGCACAATTGGGTCATCAGTCTGGCAAGCGGCGAAGCGACGGGAGCTGACCGCGGCTGCACGCCGAAGATTCCGGTCCGGCTCGACGGTGATCGGGTGATGATCGCCCTGCCCGAGACCATGGCCGAGGCGGCGGAATGACGCCGGAGGCGAGCGAGACCCGCACCACCTGTCCCTATTGCGGCGTCGGCTGCGGCGTCATCGCGACGCGGCGGGACGACGGCAGCATCGGCGTTCGCGGCGATCCGGAGCATCCGGCCAATTTCGGCCGACTGTGCTCGAAAGGCTCGGCGCTCGCCGAAACGCTGTCGCTCGACGATCGGCTGCTCCGCCCCGAAATCGGCGGCCGGCCGGCCGCGTGGGACGAGGCGCTTGATCTCGTCGCCCGGCGGTTCGCGGAGACCATCGCCGAGCATGGGCCCGACTCCGTCGCCTTCTATGTCTCGGGCCAGTTGTTGACCGAGGACTATTATGTCGCCAACAAGCTGATGAAAGGCTTCATCGGCTCGGCCAACATCGATACCAACTCGCGGCTGTGCATGTCGTCGTCGGTCGCCGGTCACCGCCGCGCCTTTGGGTCGGATACGGTGCCGGGGTGCTACGACGATCTGGAGGCCGCCGATCTCGTCGTTCTCGTCGGCTCCAACCTCGCCTGGTGCCACCCGGTGCTCTATCAGCGCTTGATGGCGGCACGGCAGCACCGCGGCACCCGGATCGTCGTCATCGATCCGCGCCGCACCGCCACTGCCGAGACGGCGGATGGGCATCTGGCGATCGCGCCCGACAGCGATGTGGCGCTGTTCGGCGGGCTGCTGTCCTATCTGCACGGCAACGGCTGTATCGATGCGGATTTCGTCGCCGCACATACCAGCGGGCTCGATGTCGCGCTCGACGCCGTGGCCGACCTCGATCCCGCCAAGACCGCGCGGCTGACGGGGATCCCGGAGGCCGACCTCGTGGCGTTCTTTGCCGAGTTCGCCGCAACCGACAAGGCCGTCACCGTCTATAGCCAGGGCGTCAATCAGTCGGTGTTCGGCAGCGACAAGGTCAATGCCATCCTCAACTGCCACCTTGCGACCGGCCGCATCGGGCGCGAAGGCATGGGGCCGTTCTCGGTCACCGGCCAGCCGAACGCCATGGGCGGCCGCGAGGTCGGCGGTCTCGCCAATGTGCTCGCCGCCCATATGTCGCTCGACAGTCCGACCGACCGGGCCGTCGTCCAGACCTTCTGGGCCAGTCCGCGCGTCGCCGAAAAGCCCGGACTGAAGGCGGTCGAGCTGTTTCGGGCGATCGGCGACGGCAGGGTGAAGGCGGTGTGGATCATCGCGACCAATCCGGTCGACAGCCTGCCGGATGCCGACAGCGTCGGCGAGGCGTTGACCACCTGCCCCTTCGTCGTCGTGTCCGACGTCATCCGGTCGACCGACACGACGGCCTTGGCGCATGTGCTGCTGCCGGCGGCTGCCTGGGGGGAGAAGTCCGGCACCGTGACCAATTCCGAGCGGCGCATCTCGCGCCAGCGTGCCTTTCTCGATCTTCCCGGCGAGGCGCGACCCGATTGGTGGATGATCGCCGAGGTTGCCCGCCGCATGGGCCACGCCGAGGGCTTCGATTTTGCCTCGCCCGCCGCCATCTTCCGCGAGCACGCAGCGTTGTCCGGCTTTCGCAACGATGGTTCGACGCGCGCCTTCGATATCGGCGCCTACGCCGACGTGTCCGACGCCGACTACGATGCGCTCGAGCCGGTGCAGTGGCCGGCCAAGCGCCATCGTTCGGGTGAGCCGCCGGTGGACGGCCCTGGTCCCGTCCGATTCTATTCTGCCGGCGGCTTCCACACGCCGGACCGGCGCGGCCGCTTCGTGGCGACGCCGCATACGCCGTCGCCGAAAGCCCCGAGCGCCGAATTGCCCTTCGTCCTCAACACCGGCCGCATCCGCGACCAATGGCATACGATGACGCGGACGGGCAAGACGCCGCGGCTGATGAGCCAGTTTGCCGAGAGTTTCTGCGAGATCCACCCGCAAGATGCGGCGCGGCTCGGCATCGGTCCGGCCGATCTTGTCGAACTCGCGAGCCCGTCCGGCCGGGTGGTCGCACGTGCACTGGTGACCGACCGGCAGCGGCCGGGCGAGGTGTTCGTGCCGATGCATTGGACCGGCCAGTTTTCCGGCGCAGCTCGCATCGATACCCTGGTCGACGCCCGGACCGATGCCGTCTCCGGCCAGCCGGGATCGAAATATACCGCCGTCGCGGTGAACCGCTTCGCCGCACACTGGTACGGCTTCGGCGTGTCGCTGGCCCGGCCCGAAGCCGGCGACCTTGCCTACTGGGCGCGGGCGAGATCCGGCGCTGGCTATCGGCTCGAATGCGCCGGTTCCGGCGAGATCGGCGACGTCGAGGCGATGGCCCGGCAGCTGCTCTGCCTTCCGCCGGAGGCCGAAGTCGTGCGCATGCACGATCGCGACCGGGGAATCGACCGGCTGGCCGCCTTCGTCGGCGCGCGGCTCGTCGGCGCGTTTTTTGCCGGGCCGCAACCGGTCGAGGCGGCGCGCGACTGGCTCATCGTCCGGCTGGGGTCGGACCTGCTTCCGCGCGAGCGGGCCCGGCTGCTCGCCGGTCGTGCGGCGCAAGACGACTGCGATCCCGGCGCTACGGTCTGCGCCTGTTTTTCCGTCGGCATCAATCAGATCGCCGAGGCCGTCGTCAGCGGCGGGGCACGAACCGTCGCCGAGGTCGGCGAGGTGCTGCGGGCCGGCAGCAACTGCGGTTCCTGCCGGCCCGAAATCGCCCGCATCATCGAGCGGGAAACCATGCGCCAGGCGGCGGAATAGGGGCCGCCGCCTGGCGCATCGGATCACTCCGCCGCGACGGACTCCGCCAGCACCGGGTAGTCGGTGTAGCCCTTTTCGCTCCCACCGAAGAACGACGCCGGGTCGGGCGGGGTCAGCTCAGCGCCGGACGCAAAGCGCGCGACGAGATCCGGATTGGAGATGAATACCTTGCCGAAGGCGACGGCGTCGGCAAGCCCGGACGCGACCGCCTCGCCGGCCTTGTCGAAGCCGAAGTCGCCGTTGATGATCAGCGGGGCGCCGACCGCCGCCTTGATCTTGCCGGCCAGCTGCAATTCCGTGCCGACCGGTTCGATGACATGCACGAAGGCCAAGCCGAAGCGCTTCAGGCTGGCCGCGGCGTGCACGAACAGCGCTTCCGGATCGGAATCCGACATGTCGTTGTAGGGGTTGTGCGGCGAGAGCCGCACGCCGACGCCATCGCCGGAGCCCCAGGCCGCCGTGACCTGTTCCGTCACCTCGACGAGAAAGCGGACGCGGTTGTCGATCGAGCCGCCGTAGCGGTCGGTGCGCTTGTTGGAGCCGTCGCGCAGGAACTGGTCGATCAGATAGCCGTTGGCGGCATGGATCTCGACGCCGTCGAAGCCGGCTTCCTTGGCGTTGCTGGTCGCCTGCCCATAGGCCCTGGCGATGGCCGGGATCTCGTCGGTCTCCAGCGCGCGCGGCGTCTCGAATTCGACCTTCGACCAGTCGGGCAGATAGACGTGACCGGCCGGCCGGATGGCGGAGGCCGAAACGGTCTGCTTGCCGCCGGGCTGGTAGACGGAGTGCGAGATGCGGCCGGTGAACCACAGCTGCAGCGCGATCTTGCCGCCCTTGGCGTGCACGGCATCGGTCACCTTGCGCCAGGCGGCGATCTGTTCGGGCGAATGGATGCCCGGCGTGGTCGGATAGCCCTGGCCTTCCGGCACGATCTGCGTCGCCTCGGTGATGATGAGGCCGGCCGACGCGCGCTGAGCGTAATAGGCGACGGTCAGATCGGTCGGGACATTGCCGGCGCCGGCACGGTTGCGGGTCATGGGCGCCATGACAACCCGATTCTTTGCGGCGATGGCACCGAATTCAGCCGGGGAGAACAGTGTCTCTGAGGTCATCTGGTGGAATCCTTGCGGGAGGCGGCGCGGGCATGTGCCCGGCCCTGTCAGGGTGGACCGGGCGGTTGGCCCGGCGGCTCGACATCGAACTCGACATGCTGCCGATTTCCGGCAACAACGACGGGCACCGCGGCGCCTGTCGCATCTCAGCGGTCGGGGCGCACGCCGGACCTCGTCCTCTGCCGAGGGCGGCCCGGCGGCGGCATGCACCGATCCGATATAGTTCGAGAAGTGCGAACTACAAGAGCCGTGGCTGGAGGTTCATTGCGGTGCGCGAGCCGAGCCCGACATCGTGGGCGCGCATTGCCGGCAAAGCCGAGACGATGGCAGGGATAAGCCCTCGCGCGGCGGCGCCAGTTTTGCCACGATCGCGCGGGACAGTCGGCCGCCCGGATCTGCCGGCGAATCGCTGCGGTCGTGTGAAAGGATTGACGTAATGTATTGCGCTAAATGGATTTTTGCCGCTGGGCTGCTGCTTGCCGCGGACCCGGCGTTCGCCGGTCCCGAATGCCACGGCGGGCAATCCTTCGAGCAGTTTCTCGCCTCCGTTCGCGCCGAAGCCGAGGCCGCCGGGGTCTCCAAGGCCGCCGTCGCGTCAGCGCTCGACGGCGTGCATTTCGACGAGAGCGTTATCCGGCGCGACCACGGCCAGGGCGTGTTCCAGCAGACGTTCCTGCAATTCTCCGACCGCATGGTGTCGGCCGACCGCATGTCGCGCGGCAAGAAGCTGTTGGCATCGAATGCCGCGCTATTCTCGCGTATCGAGCGCCAATACGGCGTGCCGGCCGAGGTGCTGGTCGCCTTCTGGGGGCTGGAGAGCGATTTCGGCGCCGACCACGGCAAGTTTCCAGTCATCCAGTCGGTGGCGACGCTTGCCTACGACTGCCGCCGCGCCGACGTGTTCCACGTCGAGCTGTTGAACGCCATCAAGCTGGTCGAGCGCGGGCTCAGCCCGTCCGAGATGGTCGGCGACTGGGCCGGCGAGCTCGGCCACATGCAGATCTCGCCGCCGCAATACGTCAAATACGGCGTCGATTTCGACGGCGACGGCAAGTCGGACGTCATCCATTCCATTCCCGATGCCATGGCGACGGCGGCGAATTTCCTCGTCGGTGCCGGCTGGCAGCGCGGCCAGCCGTGGCTGCAGGAAGTGCGCGTGCCGGCGAACCTGCCGTGGCAGGAGGCGGACCTCGCCATCCAGCACCCCCGCGCCTATTGGGTGCAGCAGGGGGTCAGCGCCGCCTCCGGCGATCTGCCGGCCGACAAGCTGCCCGCCTCGCTGGTGCTGCCGATGGGCCGCAGCGGCCCGGCCTTCCTCGCCTATCCGAACTTCGGCGCCTATCTCGAATGGAACAAGGCCTATGTCTATTCGCTGACCGCCGGCTATTTCGCCACCAGGCTCGCCGGCGCGCCAGTGGTCAGCCACGCCAGTCGGGTGGCACCGCTTGCGGCGCCCGAACTCAAAGAGCTGCAGCTGATCCTGCGGCGCATGGGACTGTCGAACGAGGTCGCGGACGGCCGGCTCGGCACCGATACCCGCGCGGCGGTCAAGCAGGCACAGTTGAAGCTGGGGCTGCCGGCCGACGGCTATCCGACGGCGGACTTGCTGCAGCGTCTGCGCGGGCAATAGGCCGGAGCAACGTCGAAATCCGGCCGGATGCATGGCGGCCGAAGCTTGCGGGAACCCGATCTCGGCGAAGTTAACAGCAATTCCAAAGGCGATATTGCCTTTCGCTGCCGCTGACGGCATGGTCGCGGGCTTGAACATCCGGAAACTCCCGAGGAGTCGACTTTGATGATGCGTTCCGTCACCGCCCCCGGCCTCGCCACGCTCGACCGTGTCTGGACCGCGCGTACTCAAGCCGAGCGGTTCACCCGGGCAATCGTCCTGGCTGCCGCCGGCACGGTGCTGTTGTGGGCTGCCTCGAAAGTGCAGGTGCCGTTCTGGCCGGTGCCGGCGACGCTGACGACGCTTGCCGTCGTGCTGATCGGTACCTTCTACGGGTCGCGGCTCGGCGCCGCGACCGTCGCCGCCTATCTGGTCGAGGGCCTCGCCGGATTGCCGGTGTTCGCCGGCACGCCGGAAAAGGGCATCGGGCTTGCCTATATGGTCGGCCCGACCGGCGGCTATCTGCTCGGCTATATCGCTGCCGCCTTCGTCGCCGGCTATCTCGTCGAACGCGGCTGGGGCCGGTCGATCGTCGCCATGATTGCCGCGGCGTTCGCCGCCAACGTCGCCCTTTATGCGACGGGCCTCGCCTGGCTGGCGTATCTGATCGGCTTCGACAAGTCGATCACCTTCGGGCTGATGCCGTTCCTGGCGGCCGACACCTTGAAGATCCTGATTGCCGCCACGGTCACTGTCGCCGCCAGCCGCCGGATGGCGCGCTGAGACGCCGCACGACCGCCCCTTCAAACACCGAAAGCGCCGGGCATTGGACCCGGCGCTTTTATTTTTGGCGTCGCGTGCGCTGGCCGCACGGCCACCCTCACCACCGCAACACGCGTGGCGCCACGGTACGGCCGGCGAGACCGCCGATGAGATAGGCGAGCGGATACCACACCGTGACGAAGAGCGGCGAATCCGCCGGGCAGTGCGAGGCATAGGCGAGCGAGACGACGGATGTCGCCAGGATGCCGGCGGCAAAGCCAGCCCCCTTCAGGTCAGTCGGCGCCGCACGCTTCAGCACCGCGGCAAACAAGAAAAACGGGATGATGGCGAAGCTCGGCACGAAGATCAGGCAGAAGCGCCAGTTCGGGTCGGCGATCTTCAATCCGATGTCAGCCAGCCCCTGGCCGCTGGCGGCAAGGCCCGCCGCCGCCCCGATGAAGCCGAGCGGCAGGAGATAGGCAAGTCCGATGAACTTCAACTGCCGTCCGGGGCGTGCCATGCGACAGTAGACCAGCCCGGCGACGAGGCTCGACAGAATGACGAAACCATATTTGGCAACGATCCGCCCCTCCATCACCGCCGCCGGAATATCGCTGCGAAAGCCGATGATCGTGGCGACGAGCACGATCGCCACGCCAAGAGCCGCCAGGGCGGCCATCAGTGAGGCACGCTCGATCCAACGCGGGTCCACGGGGCGATGATCGGCCACGAGGCGGTCGATCAGCTGATCGGTATCCAAAAACTGTCTCCAGTCGTGCCTGAGCGCCGCCAGAAAGGACCCGTCAGCCATTATTGCCGGCCATCGAGGCGGCGCCGATGCCGAACCGGGCGATCAGCCGCTTCATGCCGCGGTGGATGCCGACCTTGACGGCGGCCTGCGACATGCCGACCGCATGCGCCGCCTCGGCGATCGACAATCCGCGCAGCTTCACCTCTTCGATCGGCCGGCGCAAGTTTGCCGGCAGCGTTGCCAGCAGCCGCTGGACGTCGCGCGCGGCATCGGCCTGCTCGGCTTCCGGTTCCGACATGAGGGATTCGACGGTCTCGATCGGAATCTTGCGCCGGTTGTCGCCCACGGCGCGGAAATGATCCACCACCTTGTAACGCGCAATGGCATTGACCCAGGCGGTCACCGGATAGGTCGGATCGTAGGTGTGCAGGCGGCCGTGCACGGCGATGAGGGTTTCCTGCAGGATATCGTCGAGTTCGGCCGCGCCGTTGGAGCCCATGCCGGCCAGCAGCCGACGGATGTGCGGCTTCAGGTGCACCGACAAGCCATCGAGCAAGCGGCGATAGGCCTTGGCATCGCCGGCCTGTGCGGCGGCCATGATGCTGGCTAGTTCCGGATCTCGCGTCGACATCGGCAGCCCCCTGTGATCGGACCTATCCTTACCCATAATTACTGATGCTAGACGATTAAAGTTTCGTCGCAGCGATCTGAATTAAACGTGAGGCCGGGGTGAAGTCGCGCGACGGTTGCGGCAGACGGAATGGCTGCGGGCGGGACGTTTGGCCGCAGGGGAGCGTTCGGCGGCGGGATTGTGCGAAGGATGTCATCGTTGGATGCTAATCCAATTGATGGATATCGACTTTGGAGACTTACATGGCCCGCCGTGCAATGCTCGCCTGCGTCCTGTCGCTCATGCTTTCCCAACCGGCCGAGGCCGCTGGCGTGACGGTCAAGGGCGTCACCGTCGGTGGGGTTGCCGCCACGCTGTTGTTGCCGGCCAAGCCGCACGGCGCGATCATCCTGCTCGCCGGCGGCGACGGCAATATCGGTGTCGGACCGGACGGGGCGATCGCGCGGCCAGGCAACCAGCTGGTGAGGACTCGCGAGGCCTATGCGGCGCGCGGCTTCGCCGTGCTGGTGCCGGAGGGCTCGGTCAACGTGCCGGAGGCGGTCACCTTCATGCGCTCATACGGCAAGGTGACGCTGGTCGGCACCAGCCGCGGCACGCAACGCGCGGCACGCGGCATCGCTGCCGGCGCCCGGCCGGACCGGCTGGTGTTGACGTCCGGCTTCCTGTCGGACGCCTCCGGCGACACCGACAACGTCGAGCATATCCTTGGCTCGGCGAACCTGCTGCCGCCGACGCTGATCGTGCATAACAAGAACGATCAGTGCCTCAAGACGCAGCCGGCCGGTGTTGCACCGTTCCTCGCCTGGGCCGGCGGACGGGCGCGCGTGACCTGGCTCGCCGGCGGCACCTCGATCGGCAACCCTTGCGAAGCGCGGGCCTATCACGGCTTCAACGGCATCGACGGACAAGTGGTCTCGGCAGTCGTCGGGTTCGCGGCCAGATAGGCCGGCGCCGCTGGCGCGCCGGTCCCGTGGCTATACTTTGTCGATCTGATCGAAGTCGATGCGCGAGGCCTCGATCACCGCCTGGGTGCGCGAAACGACGTTCAATTTGCGCAGGATTTCCGACACGTGCGCCTTCACCGTGGTCTCGCCGACGTCGAGTTCGTGCGCGATCTGCTTGTTCAGCATGCCCTGCCGCAGCATCTGCAGCACGCGCATCTGCTGCGGCGTCAGCGTGGCCAGCCGGGCGATCAATTCGGCATTGTCGAGCCCGGCCGCCGACGGGCTGGCGCGCTCGTACCATTGCGGCAGGTAGATCGAGCCATCGAGCACGGTGGTGATGGCGCTGGCCAGCTCCGCCTTCTTCGCCGACTTCGGCACGTAGCCGGAAATGCCGTAGGCAAGCGCTTCGCGGATGATCTTCGGCTCGTCGAGAGCGGAGACGATGAGGACGGGCAGGCGCGGAAAGCGCGTACGGATGAGCAAAAGTCCGTCGAAACCGGAGGTTCCCGGCATCGCCAGATCCAACAGCGCCAGATCGTAAGAGCGACGGGTGGCGGCGATCATGTCGACGGCGGCGTCGATACGGGTCGCCTCATGGATCTCGGCCTTCGGATAGGCCGAACGGATCGCCAGCTGCAACGCTTCGCGGAACAGCGGGTGATCGTCGATGATCAGGAATCTCTGCATGCCGGCAAGCCTCTGAACGCCATTAGATGCGCCACGGCTCGGCCCGCAAGTCTATTCGATATCAGACTTTTGCCTAGTGTTTTGCGCTTGCCCGGTATTTTGCGGTAGAGGCGCGGCGCGCAACCGCTGTTTTCCGCAAAACGCCGGCCGCATCCGGCCACAGGCATCGGGCAGCACGCCGGCGCTCGTCCGATCCAATGCCGGGCGACGACCACGATACCCCGCTCAGAACGGGATTTCGTCGTCCATGTCCGGGTTGTTGGCAAAGGCCGGCTGACGCGGACCGCCGCTGCGTGCACCGGCCTGCGCCGGACCCCGATCGCCTCCACCCGAACGATCGCCGCCGCCGGAGCGAGCCGCGCCACGGGGGGCGCTCGGCGAGCCGTAGTCGCTTGGAGCCGCACCCTCGTCACCGCCGCGGCCATCGAGCATGGTCAGCGCCGAATTGAAGTTCTGCAGCACCACTTCGGTGGAATAGCGCTTCTGGCCTTGCTGATCTTCCCAGGAACGAGTCTGCAGCGCTCCCTCGACGTAGACCTTCATGCCCTTCTTCAAATACTGCTCGGCGATCTTGGCCAAGCCTTCGTTGAAGATGACGACGCGGTGCCACTCGGTCTTCTCGCGCCGCTCGCCCGATTGGCGATCGCGCCAAGTGTCAGTGGTGGCAATCGACAGGTTGACGATCGGCCGGCCGTCCTGCGTCCGCTTGACGTCTGGATCGGCGCCGAGGTTGCCAATGAGAATGACCTTGTTCACGCTGCCGGACATGACGCCCTCCTGGCCTGCCGCACTTACCCGAGACCGCCGTCCAACGCGTCGACGCTGCTGCCGACGGCGACCGGTCCGTTGTCCCCGCTCGCATTCCCGGCCCGAGGGAACAAAAGCGGTTTGAGATACTACGCCAGATCGGCACGCCGTCTCAAGTCAAGCCGCCGTGCGATGCGTGCATTCATGGGGACAACGGGGCCGAAAGCGACGGGTCTTTCGCCTAATTCGTCTGGCGCCGCGTTTGGGCCTCGACCACATTGTCGAGGAATTGCCGCGACGTGCCTTCCCAGGTGAACGCCCCGGCCCGTTCCAGTGCGGTCTCGCGCGACACCTCGAGCGCAGCCAGCGCCGCCTCGCGCAGGTCTTCGGACAGGCTGCCCGCCCCCGAATCGCCGATGATATCCAAAGGTCCCATGACCGGAAACGCAGCCACGGGGACGCCGGAGGCGAGCGCCTCGACCACCACGTTGCCGAAGGTATCGGTGCGCGACGGGAAGACGAACACGTCGGCGTCGGAATAATGCCGCGCCAGATCGTCGCCCACCTTGGCGCCGAGGAAATGCACGTCCGGATACTTGCGTTTGAGGGTCTCCATCTGCGGCCCGTCGCCGATGACGACCTTGGAGCCGGGCAGATCGAGGCAGAGGAACGCTTCGAGGTTCTTTTCCACCGCGATGCGGCCGACGTTGAGGAAGATCGGCCGCGGCAGGTCGTAGACCTTGTCCTTCCTCGGATAGAACAGCTCCTGGTCGACGCCGCGCGACCACGTCATCAGGTTGGCGAAACCCTGGCGCTGCAGCAGCTGTTTCAGGCTGTCGGTCGCCACCATGCAGCCGAGGCCGTGATTGTGGAAGCGTCTGAGCCAGGCGTAGGACCAGCGCTCCGGCACCGGCAGGCGGGCCGACAGGTATTCCGGGAAGCGGGTGTGATAGCTGGTGGTGAAGCCGGGGCCGTTGCCGTTGACGGCCTTGCGCGTCATCAGACCGAGCGGCCCCTCGGTCGCCACATGCACGAAATCCGGCTTCGCCTTGTCGATGCGGCGAGCGATTCGGCCCTTGGTGGTCAAGGCGAGGCGGATTTCCGGGTAGGTCGGGCACGGCAGGGTGATGAACTCGGCCGGGGTCAAGAAATCGACCTGCACCCCGATCTTCGTCAATTCGACGCCGAGCCGTTCCAGAGACCTCACCACACCGTTGATCTGCGGTCGCCACGCATCCGTGACGATGAGAAGTTTCGTCATGCAGCCGCGCGCGCCTCGTCGGATTGCGTCGTCGTGCGCTCCTCGACCGCGGGAACCGTCCACGACACGACCTCATAGTGTCCATCGTGATGTTCGACGATTGCGGTGCAACTTTCAACCCAGTCGCCGGTGTTGAAATACCTAACGCCGAATTCGTCGTGCATGGCGGCGTGATGGATGTGGCCGCAGACGACGCCGTCGGCACCGACCTTCTTGGCTTCGGCGGCAAGCGTTTTCTCGAACGAACCGATGAAGTTGACGGCGTTCTTGACCTTGAGCTTGGCCCAGGCCGACAGCGACCAGTAGGAGAAGCCCATGCGCCGACGCGCGCCATTGAAGATGGTATTGATACCGAGCGCCGCCGTGTAGGCCCAGTCACCGAGGAATGCCAGCCATTTGGCGTGGCGGACGACGACGTCGAACTGGTCGCCGTGGATGACCAGCAGCCGCTTGCCGTCGACGCCCTCGTGTACGACCTGATCGACGACTTCGACGACGCCGAAGTGCGAGCCGATGTAATCGCGCAGGAATTCGTCATGGTTGCCGGGCAGGTAGATGATGCGCGCGCCCTTGCGGCCCTTGCGCAGGATCTTCTGCACCACGTCGTTATGCGCCTGCGGCCAGTACCACGATCGCCGCAAACGCCAGCCGTCGACGATATCGCCGACTAGATAGATGGTTTCCGCGTCATGCAGACGCAGAAAATCCAACAACAGCTCAGCTTGGCAGCCCCGGGTGCCGAGATGAACGTCGGAGAGAAACAGAGCGCGGCAGTGGCGCGGCTCCGAATTGACCGTCATGGGCGGCTCCAGGTGACCGTGTCCGTGAGTTCAGCCCATGAACACGATTCCGATATCTGTTTTATGACACGGCGTGCGCCAGTGTCCAGGATTGCCATGTTGCGGTCAACTTAGGCAGGTTTGCGGCGAAAGAAAACATATGTCGGCTCAGCATGTGGCGCGGTTGCGCATCCCGGGGCCGTCGCGCATAGTCGCCCGCCGTCAGGGGCGCGCCCGCGTTACGCGGCACCCGCTCAATTCGATCAGGAGGATACCCATGAAGTTGGTCCGTTTCGGCGCGCGCGGTGCCGAAAAGCCCGGCATCGTCGACGCAAGCGGCACGATCCGCGACTTGAGCGCCTATGTGCCGGACTTCGTCGATCAAGGCGTGACCGTCGAAGCGATCGAGCGCATCCGCGCCATCGATTCGAGCCGTCTGCCCGTGGTGCCGAAGGGCGTGCGCCTCGGCGCGGCGATCGGCCGCGTCAACAACTTCATCGCCGTCGGTCTCAACTACTCCGACCATGCCGCCGAAACCGGCGCTGCGGTGCCGAAGGAGCCGATTCTCTTCAACAAGGCGCCGTCGACGCTCGCCGGGCCGGACGACAACGTCGTCATCCCGCCTGATTCGCTCAAGTCGGATTGGGAGGTCGAGCTTGCGGTCGTCATCGGCCGGCCGGCCTATCACGTCAGCGAAGCCGATGCGCTCTCGTATGTCGCCGGCTATGCGGTGTGCAACGACCTCAGCGAACGTGCCTGGCAGATCGAGGGCTCGGGACAGTGGGTGAAGGGCAAGTCGGCGCCGGGGTTCGGCCCGCTCGGTCCGTGGCTGGTCACGCCGGACGAGATCGCCGACGTGCAGGGTCTCGACATGTTCCTGGACCTGAACGGCAAACGCGCCCAGACCGGCTCGACCCGCACCATGGTGTTCGGCGTGGCGTACCTGATTTCCTACATCTCGAAGCTGTGGCTGCTGGAACCGGGCGACGTCATCACCACCGGCACGCCGCCGGGCGTCGGCATGGGGATGAAGCCGCCGCTGTTCCTGAAACCGGGCGATACGATGCGCCTCGGCATCGCCGGCCTCGGCGAACAGCACCAGCGCTGCGTCGCCTTTGCCGGCTGAACGCCACGCCGCAACAAGCGGAGGGCGCCCTGCCCTCCGCGCCACCCTGTATCATTGTTGGGCCCTGCGGCCATCGACATCGCCGGTACCGGGAGAACGGCACCGGCGGCGATCAGACGTCGTAGACGCGGCGGACCGGTCTGGCGAACGAGCGGCGGGTCTCCACCACCACGGCCTTGGTCAGGCCGCCGCGACGCGGTGCGTGGATCGTCAGCGTCTTCGGCTTCCTGGCGTCGGCTGCGAGCTTGCCGATGGCGGCGCGCGCGTCTTCGAGCGGCACATCCATCAGCTGAGCTGCAATCTCCGCCTGTCCCTCAGGATCGTCGGTCAACCCTTGCGCCGCGATGATCGCCTCGGTCAGGTCGGGCGGATCGTGGCGAACGCGCCGGGGTCCGTATTTCGTGTTCCAGCCGGTGGCCATAGTCTGGTCTTTCGTTCAGTCATCAGAAGCGCGGGCAAGCGGTAGATAGGCACTCGCTCGGCAAATTCCATGCAATTTTCGAGCCGTGCGCCGGAAAGCCGCACGGGCGCCCGGAGATGGCGCGGATCGTTCAGCACTGCCGGGACGAAGTCGGGACGACCTTCACGCGCTTCGTCCCGATAGTATTATGATGCCTTGTCTTTTGCATCGCAGCAAGAGCCGACGCCGGATCCGAGCCTTCGTCATGGCAGGGTTGTCGTCGCATCCTTAAGGCGGCGTATCAGCGAAACGAGTGCCTCGGCCCCCTCGGCCGGATCGCCGACATTATTGATCGTCATGACGTCGCCGACATCCGGCACATCGTCGTCGGCGCGCGCCAGCCGGCCGATGACCGCGCCGGCATCCTCGCGGCCGCGTTTCGACAGACGTTCAGCCAGCACCTCCGGCGGCGCGGTGACGACGACCACGGCAAGGCGCCGATAGCGCGCCGCAGCGATCGTCACGGCACGCCGGGAGACATTGACCACCGCGATGCCGCCGGAGCGGATGAGGTCGTCGGCCTCGACCGGTACGGCATAGCCAAGGCCGTGCGCGGTCCACGACATCGCTGCCTGCCGCTGAGCGAGCGCGGCGGCGAATTCGGCTTCGGTGACGGGCACATGGTCCTCGTTGGCGTCGGGACCGCGGGTGATCAGGCGGCGCGGGAAGCCGATGGAGACATCGCCGGCGAGCCGCTGCTTCGCCAGCCGCAGCAGCGTGTCCTTGCCGGCACCGGACGGACCGACCACGGCAACGAAGGCGCCGGGGCCGATCGGCGCGCGGTCGTCCGCGGCGGCTTGGCGATCGGCGGCAGTCGGTGCCGGCTCGGGCGAGAGGATGGCTGACATGGATACGGACTCGGTCAAGGCTGCGGCGAAGATCGGTCTTACGGGCGCGCTGCGGACAATTTGATGACGGCAAGGCAGCACGATCGCCGCCGCTCGCTCACCGGCTGGTCAGGGGTGGACCGGAGCCGGCCAATCTGCGGCGGCACCGTCGTCGTCCATCTCGTCCGCCGTGTCGACGGTCTCGTCGGCCCGTTCGCGCAACACCACGATCAGGCCGGACACCATGACGACGGCCGAGCCGATGGCCACCATGTAGCCCGGCACCTCGCCGAACATCCAGAAGCCGAACAGGATGGCCCAGAGCATGGAGGCATATTCGAGCGGCGCGACCGTCGAGGCCTTGGCGTGACGGTAGCTCGACGTCAGCAGCAACTGGCCGATGCCGCCGAACACCCCGGCGCCGGCGAGCGCCAGCCCGTCCTGCCAGCCCGGGACAATCCAGCCGAACGGCACGGTGAAAAGCCCAAACATCGTCGAGAAGATGGTGAAGTAGAGCACGATGGTGGTCGTCGGCTCGGTGCGGGTCAGTTCGCTCGTCTGCACGGCAGCGAGTGCGCCAAAGAAGGCGCCGACCAGGCCGAACGCCGCGCCCGTCGCGCCGACATCGGCGCCGATGTGGCGGAACGCGGCCAAGTGCGGCGACAGGATCACCACCACTCCGGCAAATCCCAGCGCCACGGCGGCCCAGCGGTCGGGTTTGACCAGTTCGCCCAGCATGATCGCCGCGAGCCCGACGGTGATGAGCGGACCGGCATAGGAGATGGCGAGTGCATCGGCAATCGGCAGGCGGGCGACGCTGGCAAACCAGAAGCACATCGACACCGCGCCAAAGCCGGCACGATAGAACTGCCCGCCGAGCCGCTGGGTGCGGAAGGCGGCCACAAACTCTCCCCGCCAGACGATATAGCCGACGACGGGCAGCAACGCGAAGAACGAGCGAAAGAACACGACTTCGCCGGCCGGAACATCACCGCCGCCCCATTTTACCAGGACGAGCATGATGGCGAATACGAAGGTCGAGGCCAGCTTCAGGCCGATGCCGAGGAGAGGGTGCACGCGGGGGAGTCACTTCGAGGGAGACGGTCAGGAAAGTATAAGCTCACAAGCCTTCACAATGTGTCGACGACACGGCCGAATCGGCGGTTTGCGCGCGGTTCTGCCATGCGAAAATGGCGACGACTGCGGTGGTCCGAGGCGCGTGCCATGCGCCAGCAGCATGGTTCCAGGCTCAATCCTGCTACCGCGCGCTCCCCCCTTGTCTCGCCACACACGCGTGACAAGATGCTGTCGGCTTCTGCGATGGGGGAATTGCGATGAGGCGGCTATTGCTGACAACATTGGCTGCCGGTTTCTTGGCAGCGACGGCCCAAAGCGCGCTGTCGAGCGATCGGAGCGTTTGCGACAGCGACACGGCCACGCCCGACGAGAGCATCCCGGCCTGCACCCGCGTCATTGCCCGCAATCCGGACGATGCGACCGCCTATTACAATCGCGGCATCGGCTACAAGCAGCGCAAGCAGTACGACAAGGCGATCGCCGACTATACGACGGCCATCGAAATCGATCCGAAATATGCGATTGCCTACAACAATCGCTGCGCCGCCTACAACATGATCGACAAATACGAACTGGCGATCAAGGATTGCACCAAGGCGCTGGCGCTGCGGCCGAACTACGCCAATGCCTACGCCGGCCGGGCGATTGCCTACGAGGGCCTGCACGATATTGCCAGCGCCATCGACGACTATCGCGATGCACTGAAGGCAGACCCGACCTACAAGCTCGCGCTCGACGCGCTCGCGCGCCTCGGCGACCACCAGGACGATGCCGCGCCTTCTGCCGTGGCGGCGGCAGCTGCGGCGGACAGGTAGGCATGCCTGCGGCTTGCCATCGCCGCCGAATGGCTTTATGCGTTTTGCCGTCTCAAGGGGGTGCCCTGACCGCGCCGCGGTCGGGCTGAGAGGCGCCCGACGCCAACTCCTCGAACCTGATCCGGGTCATGCCGGCGGAGGGATTGGGATGTCGCAGACGCATTCTCCTGCCCTGACGATCGCAATTCTCCGCCGCGCTGGCCTTTTGCCCTGCGGAGTCGATACGCCATGACCGATCTGACCCATCCCACCACCATCGCCGCCCTTCTCGCCAGCGTCAGGGCGAAGCGCCCGCTGGTGCAGAACATCACCAACTACGTCGCCATGACCATCTCGGCGAACGTGCTGCTGGCGCTCGGCGCCTCGCCGGCGATGGTGCATGCGGCCGACGAGGTCGGCGAGTTCGGCGCCTTCACCGACAGCCTCGTCATCAACATCGGCACCTTGTCGGCGGAATGGATCGGCTCGATGCAGCTGGCGGCCGCGGCGGTGACGGCGGCCGGCCGGCCGTTCGTGCTCGATCCCGTCGCCTGCGGCGCAACGCGGCTCAGGACCGAGGCGGCCAACGCGCTCCTCAAGCTGAAGCCGGCGGTGGTGCGCGGCAACGCCGGCGAGATCATGGCTTTGGCTGGCTCGTCGGGTGCGCAGTCGAAGGGCGTCGATTCGCTCGTCGGCGCCGATGCCGCGATCGAGGCGGCGGTCGGCCTGGCCAGGGCGTCGGGGGCCGTCGTCGCCATCACCGGCGAGACCGACTATGTCACCGACGGCTTGCGCATCGCGGCGATCACCGGCGGGCACGCGCTGATGCCGCTGTCGACGGCGATCGGCTGTGCGTTGACCGGCGTCGTCGGCGCCTTCGTCACCGTCGCCGATCCGTTCGAGGCGACGGTTGCCGCGCTCAGCGTCTACGCCGCCGCCGGCAGTCAGGCCGGCGAGCGCTCGCCGAACGGCCCGGGCCACCTGCCGGCCGAACTGTGCGATGCGCTCTATTCGCTCGATGCCGCGACGATCGCCGCGCGCTCGACCGTCACTCTCCTGCGCTGAGAGCTGCCACCGATGTCGAACCCCGTCGATCTGCGGCTCTATCTCGTCACCGACCGGCAACTCGCCGGTCCGCGTGGCGTCGCTGAAACGGTCGCCCGCGCCGTCCTTGGCGGCGTCACGGTCGTGCAGGTGCGGTCTCCCGAGGCGAAGGGGCGATCCTTCGTCGAGGAGGCCCGCGCCGTGAAGGCGATTCTTAAGCCATTGAACATCCCGCTGATCATCAACGATCGCATCGACGTGGCGCTCGCCGTCGATGCCGATGGCGTGCACGTCGGCCAGTCGGATATCGATGCGCGCCAGGTCCGGGCGATGATCGGCCCGACCAAGATCCTCGGCCTGTCGGTCGGGACCGAGGCGGAAAGGCAGGCATCGCGCGAGGCGCTCGCCGTCGTCGACTATATCGGCGTCGGCGCGATCTTCGCGACCGCCACCAAGCCGGACGTCGGACCGGCAGTCGGGCTGGCGTCGATCGGACTGATCAGCGAGCGCACCGGGCTGCCGGTGGTCGCCATCGGCGGCATCGGGCTGTCGAATGCCGCGGACTGCATCGCGGCAGGCGCCGATGGCGTGGCGGTTGTCTCCGCGATCATGGCGGCGCCCGATCCAACCGCCGCCGCACTCGAACTCGGCCGCAGCATCGACGCTGCGCTGCAGCGACGAAAGGCCAGGTCATGACGGCGATTGCCCTCACCATCGCGGGCTCGGATTCGGGCGGCGGCGCCGGCATCCAGGCGGACCTGAAGACGTTTTCCGCGCTCGGCGTCTATGGGGCCAGCGTCATCACCGCGCTGACCGCGCAGAACACCAAGGGCGTCACCGGCATCCACGACGTGCCGGCCGAGTTCGTCACGGCGCAGCTCGATGCGGTGTTCGCCGATTTGGCCGTCGATGCAGTGAAGATCGGCATGCTGTCGCGCCCGGAGGTGATCCGCGCCGTCGCCGCCGGGCTCGACCGCTGGCAGGCGACGCAAGTGGTGCTCGATCCGGTGATGATCGCCACCTCCGGCGATCCGCTCATCGCGCCGGAAGCGATTTCGACCATCGTCACCGAGCTGATCCCGCGCGCCCTGCTCATCACCCCCAATCTGCCGGAAGCGGCGCGGCTGCTCGGCGTCGCCGTCGCCACGACCGAAGACGAGATGGTGGCGCAGTCCGCCTATCTGCTGGCGCTCGGACCGAAGGCGGTACTGCTCAAGGGGGGCCATGGCGACGCGCGCGACAGCAGCGATCTGCTGGTGACCGCCTCCGGCCCGCGCTGGTTCCGCGCGCGCCGGCACCAGACGCGCAACACCCATGGCACCGGCTGCACGCTTTCCTCGGCTGTTGCCGCCGGCCTCGCCCAGGGCTTGACGCTCGAAGACGCCGTCGGCGCCGCCAAGACCTACGTCACCGACGCCATCAGGGCAGCCGACAACCTGTGCGTCGGCAGCGGGCACGGTCCGGTGCACCACTTCTATCGGTGGTGGAAGTGAACGACTCCGATCGGCGCGCCTACTCCTCCA
>JARLIU010000273.1 GCA_031291595.1 Ancalomicrobiaceae bacterium
CGTCCGCAAAACTCGCCTCCGTACATGCCGGCCAGCTGCAGCAAATGCAAGAGGCACGGCCGCTCCGGTGCCGGCATTCTCGCCATCCCAGCCCTTCGCGCACGCGATAGATCGACGACCGGATGCTCGACCGACACGATCAACTCTGGCCCAAGCCACCTGCCAGGCCAGCGGCACAGACGGGACGCGGCGGCCGTCATGTCAAACACGCGCATGCGACAGTTCATCGGCAGGGGCGGTTGTCCCGGCCAACGGACCGCGCGCAAGCTGCCGTGCGAGCGAGGTTGTTGGTGATCCGGCCCAGTTCCAGCTCCGCTGTCAGCAAGTATCTGATAAGTAATTCTACGTTTGATAAAGATCATTGCCGTAATTGGCCGTATCACTATGATGGCGCATAGGGTCGCGTCTGTTCTTCATTCGGACCCCATGACAGGTTCCTCCCACATACCACTCCGCCATCCCGCTTGGCGCCGCCGCTCCGGTTCGTCCGGGGCGGCGATTTGTTGTCGCGCCCGCCTCGATACTCTGGCCGCGCCGCGCGCAAGTCTGCGTGTTCGTTGGCGTCCTCGATGATCCGTCCGTCCACGACGGCACCGGTCGCCGTCCGGCCCTCGGCATCCGGGACTCGAACTCACGGATGAAGGTCACGGCCGATCGCAGCACGGTTGCCGCCTGACCGTGAAACGCTCCGGACCCTCCCTGAACGTCTGGGAGTTGGCGGAACCCTTCAATGCGAAGAATTTCCAAATTGAAGAAAATCAATTGGTTGGCGACAAGTCTGACCTTCAACGCGACGAGATGCAATTCTCTCCGAAGGCATGTTCGCTTTGACCACAGTTGAATGGGGAGGTCCCTTACGAGGGGAAAAATGCAGCGGTCTTGCCACAAAAATCACTTTTTGAACCGGCACCGGGTATCGACGCCGATTCGCAAAACATCGTTGACTGGATTCCGGCGGCGAAGGCCTCACACGGAACCGGACGGCTCACGCTGACGCAATTTTCCGCTTTGACACCTCTTTGGTCTTGGCGATTCGCGGCTTGCGCGGCTCTTTTTTCCCCTGCACGTCGATCATGCCTTTGGCCAATTCCTCGATGATCATTGCCTGGGCTGACAGCCAATGCATATCTTGGCGCCCTTCGGGCCTCCCCTCGGAGTCCCACAAGTCATAGGCGCGTTGACGGATTCTCTCTTCAAGGTCGGACATTGAAAAATCCCTTTGAGTGTCAGAGCGTTGAGGATGTCTGATGCCGATGCGCGGCCGTCATCAAGCGTACATACGCGTATCGTGCAGGCCTGTTGCTGAATGGTCCGCGCTGTTCATTAGCAGCCAACTCATCGAATCAGACGACAGACGTATTTTCAGTTGATTTTGCCATTATCGCAAATGGAATTACAGATAACAATATTGCGCCTGAACGCCGCGCATTGCGCTAAAGCATCTCGATCGCCGAAATCTATTCGAAATAACCTGCCAACGTTATTGCGCCAGAATTCTTCGCGCGCAGCAAACACGTTTGCATTTCAAGTCGCCAAATTGTCGAGTTGATCCCTTGCACTCATCAATGGGCGAGGTCTCCCGCCGCCGCCTGTTCATGCTCGCATTTCCGCTGCAGAGAAGTTCCGACGAAGATCGTCGGACCGGCGTGACAACGGCCGGACGACGGCTGACGACCGCCGCGTGTGGGTATGCCTGGTACAGCAAATGGCCGTCGTCGCGGGCTTGCGCACGCTGGCGGCGGACGCCTTGGCACAACTCAGTTGCAGCCGCAGGCCGAAAACAATGCGCCGCTGTTGAAATCCATGTGGATCCCTTGTGGAAATCTCCGGCAGGCCTGTGGATAACGAGTATGGCCGCTTAACGGGCCAACGGCGCAGATCACAATGCGATAATATTCCAACAGTTAGTTCACATAGTTGTTCCTGTCGTATTCGCCTGCGTATCGGTCAGCCTCCCAAGACCGGACTACTCGAATGAATGATGTCGTACCCTTGTACGCGCTCAGTGGGCGCGTGCTGGTGCTTGAGTCCCTGCACGCCGAGACCTGCAAAGATCTGAACAAGGTATCGGCAGAAATCCAGGAACTCAAGGCACGCAATCGCCTTCTGGAAATCGAGCACGATCGATGGAAGGAGCGGGCCGAAATTGCCGAATGGTACTTGAGGCAAGACGATGTCCGCGCGTTCATCGAAGATTGCTTTACTCCTAATCGGTGAACCAGTTGAGGCGCCGCCGTGAGTGATTACGGCGGTGCCTTTTCATTGCGGTCATTAGCGACATCAGTACCACTGCGATTTCTTCATGATCACGAAGCCGCTCGCCGGCTGTGCATTGCCCGCGCCCGTCCGCCTGCACCGCGGCAAAGATCAAGGGCATGCGTGAACACCTCAAAGCGTGACTCTCCGCAGGCGTTACGCGGACATGCACGCCCTCTGTGTCCACGATGCGGAGGGCGCGTTCATGTGAGGAAGCTCCGATATCGGTTATCCGTATCGCTACCCGCCCATCAAAAACGCAAACGGATAATGTGCCCACCAGCGCCAGCACAGGTGTATCTGACTGATTGTATTAGAGAGTTTGGTGAGCCGGGCGGGGATCGAACCCGCGACCACATGATTAAAAGTCACGTGCTCTACCTCTGAGCTACCGGCCCATCGTGCTTGTCCCGCCGCGGCCGTCGCTCCCGGTCGCGGGAGGATGGGCGGGTCGGCGCCCGCGGCCGCGATCTTGCGGCCGGCTCACCGCCGAAACGGTGGCAGGCGGCGGACATCACTCAGGAAGTGGCCGAACGACCATCGGGCCGCCGCGGCCGCAGCCTCAAAGCGCGGCGGACCATAAGGGCGGCGCGCTCCGGGGTCAATAGAGTTCGCACCCCCCGCTGCGTCGGCGGAATCACCCCGCCCCACCCCGCCGAACCATCGGCACACACGGTTCCGCGCCGAACGGCGGCCGAGGTTCCGCCGCCGTCGCCAGCCCCGGACATATCCCCGCACCGCCGGCGCCTGCGCCTTCTGCCTCAGCGCTTGCCGAGCGGCTCGCCCTGATACACCGCCGGCCCGCAGTGCGGCGCGCCCGCCTTCAACTGGCCGCATGCCGTCTGCGCCGCCGCCTCGTCGGCGAACGGGCCGGCAAGCAGCCGGATCTCGATGCCGTCGGGCGATTCGGCGAGCCGCGCCAAAGGCTTCATCGACTTGGCCAGCTTGCCCTGCTTGGCTTCCAGCTCGAACCAGGCCTTGCGTACCTGCGCGATGCTGCGGAAGCCGCCGAGATCGACGGCGAAGCGCGGTGCCGGCGCCTCGGCAACCGCGACCGGCGTCTCCACCGCCTTGGCCGGCGCAGTGGCATCGGCCGGCTTCGGCGTCTCGGGCCCGGCGGCAGGCTTCGGCGCGATCGACGCGGTGGTGGCGACGTCCGGCTGCTTCGTCTCGGCAATCGGCTTCACCGGCGCCGGCTGCGGCAGGGCGGCGATCGGCGGGGCCTGCACCTGAACGGCGGGCAGCCGCTGTTGCACATCCGGCGGAGCGGCGGCCGGCGGCGGCGGCAACAGGCCATTCGGCAGCACCGAGTGGTTGTTGGGGTCGAGGCCGGCGGAATTCTCCAGCAACATCCGCTCGATGGTCGCCCGCTCGATCGCCGAGCGCTCGTTCGCCGTCTTGTCCGGCGGACGCGGTGGCTGGGTCTTGGCAATGACCGTGGTCTGCCCCGGCGGCGATGCCATATCGGCGGGCGCCACCCGGGCCGTCGCCGGCGACGTCGGCACGGCCGCGCTCGGATGCACCGGAGCTGCGGCCATCGGCGCAGGCGTGGCAGGGCCGACGGGAGCCTGCGCGACGGGCGGCGGCCGGACGCCGGCTTGCGGCGAAACCGCGACCGGCGGCTGCGCCTGAGCCGGCGGCACCGCGGTCGCCGGTCTGAGCGGCGGGTCGCTGGCCGGCAATGGCCGGGCCGGATTGGACGCCACCGGAGCAATCGGCGCCAACGTCTGCTGCGCCCGCGTCACTGTGCCCGCCGTCAGCGCGTTGGTGGCGTCCTCGAGATTGGCCATCCGGCGGGCGAGCACATCGGTCGAAACGTCGATGCGGCCGACCAGGCGCCGCAGGTCCTTCACATCCTGATTGAGGCGTTCGAATTCGTCCCGACCGACAGTCGGATCGCCGGGCAGCGGCGTTGGCACGGTCCGCACCGCGGCATTCGGCGGTCGCGCCGCCGGCCGGATCGACGCCGTGACGTCGCCGGTTTCCTGCGCCGCCGGCCTTACCGGGCGGATCATCTGGCGCGAGCCGGCAAACTGCCAGGAGGCGAAGGCGGACACGACGGCAAACACCGTCACGCCGGCCCACCCCAGCAACGCCAGGCCGCGGCCTTTTTCGCCGCTCGCAAGCAGGCGCTCGATCGGATTGGCTGATTCCGACACCACTCTCGACTACCCGGCAAGATGCTACGGCGAATCACGACCTCAGGAATCGCCTTGAGCCAACCTATCATTCTTCGCCGGGGGGCAGAACAAGCGGCTGCTGCGCCGAGATGCAAGTCTCGACATCATCTTATTGCCAAATGATGCTGGATGTCGTTGCGCGCGAATCGGCTCCACTGCCGGAGATTGCGGATCGATTGCAAACAACGATCCGCCGATTTCCAGACTGTAGAATTCCCTATGGTGGTATGGTTGTATACATTTGCCGCGACATACGCCGACAAGATGCTGCAACAGGCAAGGCGCCGATCAGGCGCAACGCGCGCTGTCGACCGCCCCCGGCACCACATACCGCATCATGCCGCCGGTCGCGCCAGAACGCCGATCCAACGGCCGCGGGACGACATGCGACAGCAGAATCGGCAGATGTTCAGCGATTGCAAAGAGGAGCGCTTCCCCCCTTATCGACCGATCGCCTTGGCAAGGCCGGCTGAACGCATCCCGTTCTCGATCGAGCGGAAGCCGGGCTGCAACACCTGCCGTACGAGCAGACACGCCCGCGCTCAGGCACTATGTCCGGGCGGCGCCTGGCAAACCAGCCTCAGCGCGGCAACACGCGGCCATCCGCAGCGTAGATGTCGCACATCGCCTTGACGACGCGACGGACTTCGTCGCTGGCCAGCGAGTAGAAAATCATCTTGCCGTCACGCCGGGTCGCGACCAGCCGGTCGGAACGCAGCCTGGCCAGCTGCTGCGACACGGCTGGCTGGCGCAAATCAAGCGCCTCTTCCAGTTCCGTGACCGAACGTTCCTGTTCGGACAGCAGACAAAGGATGATCAACCGCCCTTCATGCGCCATCGATTTCAATAGATCACAGCCGCGAACCGCATTGTCGCGCAACGGCCGGGTCCAATCTTCCGCCTCGGCCGGTTGCTCGGCCAAGTTGCCGTGGCTCCTGCGAAGATAGGGTCCGCTCACCTCAGGTGTCGTAGGCATCGTCGGTCTCGTCCTGCGCTTACCAAACTACTCACCCAATTCCACCTTAGATGGCGAAGGTCTCGACCTCGTTGTCTCTTCCTTCGGGCCGGTGCCGCAGCGCCGCGCGCGAATAGAATGGCCGCGCAGCCGCTGAACCGGCCGCACGCCGTTTGGATTGCGAATGGGCAGCTGTCCTGTCGTCCCGCGTTGCACTGCGCTCTGCTTCCGCCGTTTGGCAGAAATCACGATCGTGTGGCCCGGCAGCTAAGCCATCATAAGCTACCTGGCCGCGAACGATCCCTGCGTCGGATGCTGCTGCGGGTGTTGACCGGTTATCGCCCCTCCAATCGAAGAATACATTACGTGCGTCCAAAATAAAAGTCGAGCACACTTTCTTCGCATGCGATCCGCAACATTTGCATTCATTATTTCGAATCGCGCCTGCGGCGCTCGACTCGAGCGCTGCGCCAGACAATTGCGCTTCAGGCATCCGAAGAGTGAACCGCAGCACCTTGGCGAAACTATAATATAGAACAGCCATCCGGCGAACGCCATGAAATATAGGTTCAATAATAAGCCGCGTCAATTCTGCATTTTATTGTGAATAGGACCGACACCTACGCACTGATTCAGCAATCTTGGATTTAGGACGCAACATAACTGAATCCGCCAGACAAACTTGCGTATCCGGATACCGTCAGTGATAGACTTAACGTATACAAGATATTCCAAAAGTTCGATAATTAGCGCCTGCCCAAAAAACGACACATAGCGCGACAGCCCCGGCAGTACCAAGCAATTATATAGTATAGATGAACTGAGTTCGCCCTCGTTCATTCGCTTCTCGTAACATGCCACGGGAAATGTATTTCAGGAAAATTTTCATCTTTGTATACAGCAGAGCGAGATCCGAGTTCAATTATGGAAAGCATCCTAATACTTGGAAACGGCGCACCCTTCTCGTACTAAAGTCGAAATTCCGATTACATTGAGTCGCCTCTAGTTAGTCTCGGCTTCGGCCGACTCGGCCAGGACCAACTGCTCCAGACCACGATGAAGATCTGCAATCAGATCATCCGCGCTCTCCAGTCCAATTTGCAGGCGGATCACCGGCCCTTCCGGCCGCCAGGGAATCGCCGTACGCGAACGGCCGATCTCGGTGGGCACGATTAGGCTTTCAAATCCGCCCCAACTGAAGCCGATGGCGAAAAGCCGCAAACCGTCGATGAGCGCAGCGACCGAAGCCGGCGTCGCAGGCTTGAGGACGACTCCCATCAGCCCCGAGGCTCCCGAAAAGTCCCTGGACCACAGCGCGTGGTCTGGGTGAGAGGCCAATGCCGGGTAGAGGACACGCGAGACTTCGCTTCGTGATTCGAGCCAAGTCGCTATCCGCATTGCGCTTTCCTGGTGCTGGCGCAGGCGGACGCCGAGCGTCCTGAGGCCGCGCAACGCCAGATACATGTCGTCGGGCCCGGTGAACATCCCGAGATAGCCGTGCGTCGCATGCAGCTTGCGCCAAGCCGCTCCGCAGGCCGAGACCGTGCCGACGAGCGCGTCGGAATGACCGACGATGTATTTGGTGGCGGCCAGGATCGACAGATCGGCGCCGAGCGCCAACGGCTTGTGGAACAGCCCAGTCGCCCAGGTGTTGTCGACCGCCACCAGGGCATCGTGCCGGTGCGCCACCTCGACGATGGCCGGCAGGTCGGCGACCTCGAAGGAATGCGAGCCAGGGCTCTCCAGATAGACGGCGCGCGTATTCGGCCGGAACAGCGCCTCGATGCCGGCACCGATGCGCGGATCGTAGAACGTCGTCTCGACGCCGAAGCGGCCGAGAATGCGGCCGCAGACGTCGCGCCCCGGCCCATAGACATTGTCGGCGACGAGCAGGTGATCGCCGGCCGAGACGATCGCCATCAGCGCCACGGCGACGGCCGACAGACCGGACGGGGTAATGACCGTTCCTTCAGCAGCTTCGAGCTCGCTGATGGCCGCGGCAAATGCCTCGGACGTAGGCGTTCCGCGTCGTCCGTAGACATAGCGTGCCTTATTCGAGTGCAGATGCTCCATACTCTCGAACAGCACGGTCGAGGCGTGCACCACCGGCGGATTGACGAAGGGCGCGTGATCGCCGCCGAGCCGGCCGGTATGGGCGAGCCGGGTGAAGATCGAGTCCGCCTTGCTGTCGTCAGACCTGTCCGTCATGTCCACAACTCCCTGCCGCAGCGGTGCTGCGCATGCCGTTCATTTGCAGCGGGCATTTTGACGCGGCGCGGCGCCCGGCGCAATTCGTCCCGGCAGGCAGCAGCCATGGCCGAATGCTCGCCCCCCCGCCAGGACGCCTGCTGTCGGCCGGCTCGTCTCCCCCCGACGGGACCGCGGCGGAATGCCACTAAAATCGGCGGGCATCCTGACCGATACCTGTCAAGAGTTGATCCCCGTGCATGCCGCCTCCCCTTGACCCGCAGGAATGATTGGCCTGAGATGTGCTTCGTCACTGGGCGAGGCTGCGATGAGCGCCCTGGCGCACGAGCGTTTCGGGAGCACGCTCCAAATCAGGCAGTTTCGGCCCGGGCAGCTGGCGGTTGGTGACGGCCAAGCGGCATTGGCGCCAAAAACAGGGGACGTTCTAATGAAGATCACATTCCTGGCTGCCTCAGCGGCGGCCGCGTTAGCGCTTTTTGCCACCGGCGCCTCTGCCGGCACGCTCGACGACGTCAAGGCCAAAGGCTTCGTTCAATGCGGCGTCAGCCCCGCACTCACCGGCTTCTCGGCGCCGGACGCGACTGGAACCTATAAGGGGTTCGACGTCGAAATCTGCCGCGCCATTGCCGCCGCGATCTTCGGCGATCCGACCAAGATCAAGTTCACGCCGCTGTCGGCCAAGGAACGCTTCACCGCCCTTTCCTCAGGCGAAATCGACGTCCTATCGCGCAACACCACCTGGACGATGACCCGCGACACGTCGCAGGGCCTGAAGTTCGCCGGCATCAGCTATTACGACGGCCAGGGCTTCATGGTCAGGAAGAGCATCGGCGTCAAATCGGCGCTCGAACTCGGCGGAGCAACGGTGTGCACCGAGACCGGCACCACGACCGAGCTCAACCAGGCCGACTTCTTCCATTCGAACAAGCTCGACTACAAGCCGGTCACCTTCGGCAACAACGAAGAGGCGGTGAAGGCCTATGAAAGCGGCCGCTGCGACGTCTACACCACCGACGCGTCCGGCCTCTACGCCGTGCGTCTGAAGCTCACCAATCCGGACGAGCATATCGTCCTGCCGGAAATCATTTCCAAGGAACCGCTTGGGCCGCTGGTGCGCCAGGGCGACGATGCCTGGTTCAACGTGGTCAAGTGGTCGTTCTTCGCCCTCGTCAACGCCGAGGAGCTTGGCGTCACCAAGGCCAACGTCGATGAGATGCTGAATTCGCCGAACCCGGAGATCAAGCGTCTGCTCGGCAAGGACGGCACGTTCGGCGCCGGCATCGGCCTGTCCAACGAGTGGGCCTATAACGAGATCAAGGCGCTCGGCAATTACGGCGAGATCTTCGATCGAAACGTCGGCATGGGCAGCCCGTTGAAGATCGCCCGCGGCCTCAATGCCTTGTGGAAGAATGGCGGCCTGCAGTACGCCCCGCCGATCCGCTGATCGCCGTCTTTTTCCGTACCACCCCGTCCCCGCGCGCCACAGCTGTGCGGGGACGTGACGGCCGAGGCGCGAGGGGCGAGCGATGGGCAATGGTCAAGCGCCGCGGCAGACGGGCGCGACGGAAAAGCGGCACTGGTCGACGGATCCGTTCATCCGCAGCATGGCGTTCCAGATCCTGACGATCGTGGTGATGCTGGCGCTGGCCTGGACCATCGTCGTCGATACGGCGGCGAACATGGCGCGCCAGCACGTCGCCGTCGGCATCTCGTTCCTGTGGGAGAGCACCGGCTTCGATCTGGCGCAGTCGCTGATCGACTATTCCTCCGCCTCCAGCATCGGCCGGGCGCTGTTCATCGGTTTCCTCAACACGGTGCTGGTGGCGGTCCTCGGCATCATCTTCGCCACCCTCATCGGCCTCACGGTCGGCGTGGCGCGACTGTCGTCGAACTGGCTGATCTCGCGGCTGGCGACGGCCTATGTCGAGATCATCCGCAACATTCCGCTGTTGTTGCAGCTGTTCCTTTGGTACTTCGCCGTCCTCGGCGTACTGCCCGACCCGAAGAACTCGATCCAGCCCATTCCCGGCTGGGTGTTCCTCAACCGGCGCGGCCTGGTTTTTCCCGAAGTGCTGGTCGGCTCGCCGACCAAGACCGCGCTCTACATCGCTTTCGCCGTCGCCATCGCCGCGGCCTTCATCATCCGCAGCTGGGCCCGCCGCCGGCAGGCCGCGACGGGCAAGCTGTTCCCCACCGTCAAGATCGGCTTCCTCCTCATCGTCGGCCTGCCACTTCTGGCCTTTCTCGGCCTCGGCGCCGATCTGACCCTGAACGCGCCGCGGCACTCCACCTTCAACATCTCCGGCGGCACGACCGTCAATCCCGAACTCATGGCCATGCTCGCCGGCCTCACCTTCTATACGGCGAGCTTCATCGCCGAGACGGTCAGAGGCGGCATCCTCGCCGTCAGCCACGGCCAGGTCGAGGCGGCGAAGGCACTCGGCCTCTCCGGCGGACAGACGCTCAATCTGGTCGTGCTGCCGCAGGCGCTCAGAGTCATCATCCCGCCGCTGACCAACCAGTATCTCAACCTGACGAAGAACTCCTCGCTCGCCGTAGCCATCGGCTATCCCGACCTCGTCTATGTCGGCGAAGTGGTGTTTTCCAAACTCGGCCACACGATGGAAGTGATCGCCTTGTGGATGGTGATCTATCTCGGCACCTCGCTCATCACCTCGGTGTTCATGAATTGGTACAACCGCCGCGTCGCGATCGTGGAGAGGTGAGGCAGATGGTGCAGACCCCGACCCTCGCCTCCCCGACCGTTGCCGGCAAGGCGTTCGTCCGCCGGCAGCTGGCCGCGTCGCTGCCGCCGCCGCTCGCCACCGCCGGCATCCTCGGCTGGCTGCGCAAGAACCTGTTCGGCTCGTTATCCGACGCCATCCTGACTGTCGTCGGCCTTGCCATCATCGTCTACGTCGTCTGGACGGTGGCCGATTTCGCCATCGTGCGGGCGGTCACCACTGCGACGACGGGGGAAGCCTGCCGCAAACCGGGAGCGGGCGCCTGCTGGCCCTACGTGACGAGCTTCTGGCGGCTGTTCGCCTACGGCTACTACCCGCCCGCCGAACAATGGCGCCCGAATGTCGTGTTCGCGCTGTTCGCCCTGCTGCTCATCCCGCTGGCGATCCCTGCGGCGCCGCTGAAGCGTACCAACGCGGTTCTCTTCCTCATCGGGCTGCCGATCGTTGCCGCGATCCTGCTGTCGGGCGGCGTCTTCGGCCTCGCCTCGGTGGAGACGCGGCTGTGGGGCGGCTTCCTGGTCACGCTGATCATCGCCGTGACCGGCATCGTCGCGTCCTTCCCGCTCGGGCTGCTGTTGGCGCTGGGGCGGCGCTCGAACATGCCGGCGATCCGCTTCCTGTCGGTGATGTACATCGAGTTCTGGCGCGGCGTACCGCTGATCACCGTGCTGTTTCTCGCCTCCAACATGCTGCCGCTGTTTCTGCCGGTCGGCTGGAACGTCGACCAGTTGGTCAGGGCGCTCGTCGGCGTGACGCTGTTCACCGCCGCCTATATCGCCGAGATCATTCGCGGCGGGCTGCAGGCCATCCCGCGCGGCCAATACGAGGGAGCCATGGCGCTCGGCCTCGGCTACTGGCAGATGATGGTGCTGATCGTGCTGCCGCAGGCGATCAAGATCGTCATCCCCAACCTCGTCTCATCCTTCATTTCCCTGTTCAAGGACACCACGCTGGTGCAGATCGTCTCGATCTACGATCTCCTGGGCACCATCCAGCAGTCGCGCAACGATCCGGCCTGGACGGCGCCGACAACGTCGTCGACCGGCTATCTCGTCGCCGCACTGATCTTCTGGACGTGCTGCTTCGGCATGAGCCGCTACTCGCAATTCATCGAACGCCGGCTCCACACCGGCCACCGCCGCTGATCGAGGATCCCTGCCATGGCCGACACCGCGCTTGCTTCGACCGCCTCCGCCGCCAACGCCGTTCCGGCCGTGCAGATCGTCGGCGTCAACAAATGGTACGGCGATTTCCACGTGCTGAAGGAAATCGACCTCGAGGTCGCCAAGGGCGAGCGCATCGTCATCTGCGGGCCTTCCGGGTCGGGCAAGTCGACCATGATCCGCTGCATCAACCGGCTCGAGAACCATCAGGCCGGCCGCATCGTCGTCGACGGCACCGAACTCACCAACGACCTGAAGCGCATCGACGAGATCCGCTCGGAAGTCGGCATGGTGTTCCAGCACTTCAACCTGTTCCCGCACCTGACCATTCTGCAGAATTGCACCTTGGCGCTGATCTGGGTGAAGAAGCTGCCGAAGAAGGACGCCGAGGAAGTCGCCATGCAGTACCTGAAGAAGGTGCGCATCCCCGAGCAGGCGAACAAATTTCCCGGCCAGCTCTCCGGCGGACAGCAGCAGCGCGTGGCAATCGCTCGCGCCCTGTGCATGAACCCCAAGATCATGCTGTTCGACGAGCCGACCTCGGCGCTCGACCCGGAAATGGTCAAGGAAGTGCTGGACGTGATGATCGGCTTGGCCGAGAGCGGCATGACCATGCTGTGCGTCACCCACGAGATGGGCTTTGCCCGTCAGGTCGCCAACCGCGTCATCTTCATGGATGCCGGCCAGATCATCGAGCAGAACGAACCGGTCGCCTTCTTCAGCAACCCGCAGCACGAGCGGACGAAATTGTTCCTCAGCCAGATTCTGCACTGACTGCCCTTTTTCGAGCAGCCCCCCTAACGGGGCGCGTCATCGTGCGGGCGGCCGAGCAATCCAGTCCTTTTCGCGGGCGGCTGGATTGCTCGGCCGCCCGCACGATGAAGCCGATCTTGCAATGATTTCCGCGACTTTTGATGCCCGCCCCGGCGGCAGGCTCAGCCGCGTCGCTCACTAGGCTCGGTGTCGCGTTCGATCCGCAGCCGTTAACATGCGCAGTATTAATATTAATTCTTTACAGCGCCACAGCTAATAGAGCATTTCGGAAGCGTTAATCATTGAGTTTTTCGCGAAATATTCGCATTATATCTCTGCCGATCGAAGGCCCTCTGCTGTCGAAGGGTGTCGATCTGCTGCTATCATCTGGCGATTTCTCGCATACGCGCGGGCTGGGTCCGCCGCAACTTACCCCGGCCCGATGCGTCGGCCGGTCGGATCATCGTGGATCGGCCTCCTCGCACGCCCCACGATCCGACCGGCCCCCTTCTTGCCCGAAATCCGTCACCCATGGTCCCCGCACGCCCGGGCATGGCGAGGCGAAGAGGAATCGGCCACACTGGCAGCCCCTCCCCGGCCGCCTTGCCTCCGGGGCAGTTGCAGCGACAAGCCTCGGGTGTTGCCGGTGACGCCGTCCGCCAAATCACAGTCGTACGTGCTCTATGCCGCCGCCGCTTTCGGCGCCGGCTGCCTGCTGACCGCCATGCTCAAGTGCAATGCCGACTTGGCGCATTCGGCGAGCGCGCTGTTCGCCTCCTTCGCGGCGCACGGCATCGGACTGGTGGCGGCCACGCTCATCCTCCTCGCGTTGCGGCAGCGGCCGTGGCGCGCGGGGTCGGCGAACGCGGGGGCAGCGACGGCGAAAATCCCGCTCTGGGCCTATTTCGGCGGCTTTTCGGGCGCGGCCACGGTGATGGCCACCTCGATCGCCGCCAATTCCGCCCTCGGGCTGGCCGGCACGCTGGCGCTCGGTCTGGCCGGCCAGCTGGTGTTCAGCCTGGCCGCCGACATGTGGGGACTGATGGGCCTCAAGGCGCGGAAACTGTCGCTGTACGATCTGGCCGCATTGGCACTGATCGGGGTCGGCAGCCTGACGATCATCCTCGAAGCCGGAGCAGGCACATGATGGCGTCGGCCATCCTGCTGGCGCTGATCGGCGGGCTCTGCGTCAGCCTGTCGCGGCAGTTGAACGGACGCCTCAGCCTATCCACCACGCCGATGGTATCGTCGTTCTGGAACCATCTGGTCGGATTTCTGGCGCTGTGCACGATCGGGGCGATCGTCGGCGGGCTGATCCCGCCCTCCGCCTTCTCCGCCCCGCCCTACGCCTATCTTGGCGGCGCCATGGGCGTCATCTTCGTCGCAGCTGGCAATTGGCTGATCGTGCGCATCGGTGCGGTGGCGACCGCAGTCTTCACCATCGCCGGTCAGATGATCTCCGGCGTCGCGACCGATTTCGTCCATACCGCCGGCCGCATCGGCTGGCCGAGCCTGTTGGGCGCCACCCTCATCCTGGCCGGCGTGGCCCTGTCGCAGCTGCGGCCGCGGACGTGACCGGCTCGCCCGGCGTCGCGGGTTTCATGTGCGGCGTCAGTAGCCGGTGCCGGTCACCGGCGCCTGATAGGCCATCTGGCCGATCGAACCGGTGATGCTGACCGGCGGCAAGCCCGTGCTGCGCTCGGACGGCACCGGCGGCAGGATCGGCATGTTGCCCTTGGGCGGCACATAGGCGGTCTTCTGTGGCGCCGGCCGCTGGGCATGCACCCAGGGATCGTTGGCCGGCGTATAGACGCTCGGCTCGACGGAGGCGAAGTCGGTGCGATCGGACAGGCCCGAGCAGGCGGCCAATCCAAGCGTCAGCACACCGAACGCAAAGATGGCAATGGCAGTCGAAGACGAGGTCAACAGCACGTGGGCTGCCGGGCGAACGGACATTTGCAAAGCCTCTGGCACAACGACGGCCTCGCACAGTGCCGGAGACGGACTAATGAGACTTTAAACGATTGGGTTAATCGGTCGTTAGCGTAAACAGAGGCTTCTCCGCCCGCTTTCCGAGCATATTTTCATTCCTGCCAGTTTAACCAGACTCATCGAAATCTCCACTGCCGACGACCATGCCGCGACCTCGCGAGGAGCCGCCGTTGCCTGGCTATCGGCGACCAGACGGGTATTCGGCATCGGCATGTCTTGGCGGACGATCGGATTAATTCATTAACCTTTCGGTTTTACGGTCCGCCTAGCCTGCGGAGAACGCCAAGAATGTTTCAACTCGTCAAGAAAACGACCGCTACCGCCACCTCAGCACCAACCGATGCCGACCAGTCCACCCAGCCGCTGCGCCTTGCGGCCGCGATTCTCGCGCTCGTATCGCCTGACCGGCCGCTCGAGACCGCGGGCCTGCCGCCGGCCGTCGCCGAAGCGCTGATCGGGGTCAAGACCATCCTCGATGGGCGCGAGCGCAAGGCTCTCGCCGATGCCGTCAAGCTGTCGATGAGCGCGTCGAACGCCATGGCGGCTTCTGCCAATGTGACCGGCAGCGTGCACGCGTGCGACGCCCAGGCGGAAACGATGACCAGCGCCGTCGTCGAGATGACGGCATCGATCGAACAGATCGCCGGCACTGCCCGCAACGTCGCCGACGACATGGTGGCAGCACGCGAGCGCATGGCGAGCGGCCATGCCGCGACCGGGCGAGCCGCTTCGGCCAGCCGCGAGATCGGTTCGGCATTCGCCCGCATGCAGGCGGCCGCCGAACAGTTGGAAGCGGCGTCCGGCCAGATCGGCACCTTCGTCGCGACGATCGACGGACTTGCGCGCCAGACCAACCTCCTCGCCCTCAACGCAACCATCGAGGCAGCGCGCGCCGGCGAGGCCGGCCGCGGCTTCGCCGTCGTCGCCAACGAGGTCAAGGCCCTGTCGGCGCAGACGCAGAAGGCGACGGACGACATCCGCAACCGCATCCTCCGGCTCGAGCAGCACGTGCACGAGCTGATGCAAGGCGTCAATTCGGTCAGCGCCGACATCCGGTCGAGCGTCGATCTGACCGAGGGCGCGGCAACGCAGATCGACCAGGTGCAGAACCTGTTCGCCCGCAACTCGTCCCGGCTCGACGAGATCGCCGATGCGCTCGATCAGCAAAGCTCCGCAGTCCGACTGATCTCCGAGGGCGTCAGTGCGGTCGCCAGCGACGCGCATGCCGCCGACGGCTGTCTGAAGGCCTGCAACGAGGCGATCGCCGGCGCCGAGGTGCTGGTCGACGAACAGTTCAAGGAGCTTGAGCAGCGCCACATCGACGGCTATGTGCTGCAGCGCGCCAAGTCCGACCACATGATGTGGAAGAAGCGCCTGGCCGAACTGATGGTCGGGCTCACGACCATCGAGCCGGCGTCGCTGGCGAGCCACACCAACTGCCACCTGGGCAAATGGTACGCTGCCGCCGCCGGTTCGCCCATCGCCCACACACGCGCCTTCGCGGCGCTGCTGGCGCCGCACGAGGCCGTGCACGCCAACGGGCGGCTGGCTGCCGAGCGCTTCAAGGCCGGCGACGTGACCGGCGCCCGCGCTGCCCGCACCGCGATGGAAAAGGCGTCGGTCGACGTCATCCGGCTGCTGGACGACCTGATCGCGGCGGGGGAATGAGGGCGGTCCATAGCAGCCCCAGGGTATTCGCCAAAGAACACGAACATTCCGGCGTTGTCCTCCCGGCGAAAGCCGGGATCCACTCGCCTCTCGTCTGTGAAGAGACTTGGCGAGAGTAGCACTTTATTGCCTGCCGCCTGCCTGTTGACGCGCTATTGGATCCCGGCCTTCGCCGGGATGACACCCGTGGCAAGAATCGGACGATTCCACGCCATGCGGGCCGTTGTTTGTCCGCTGCTCTGCCGCAAACGGCCGCGACCGTGAGCCGCGCTTGGTCACTTCACCCACTTGCGCGGTCCCGTGCGCTTCAGCGTCTGCAGGCTTGGATAGCGGCCACGCGGAACTTGCGGCGGCGGCGGAGGCGGTGGAGTCGGCGTCAGGTTCAATTTGGTGGTGGCGGGCTTTGCCGGCGACGCCTGCCCCCGACCGGCGCCCTGCCCCGTCGCCGCCGGACCGCCCTGACCCTTGGCCGCAGCCACACCCTTGCCGGCGATCCCGGCTGACAAATCCGGCATGTCCGTGCCTTTGGTCTCAGCGATCTTCACCAGTTTCGACAGCGTGACGGCGGCGCCTTTCAGCCGCGCATCGGCGGTTGGCCAGTCGCGCGACAAGACGATCTTCTGGTCGGGCCGGATCTTGGCGAGCAGGCCCTCGTCCTGGATGAAGCGGACGAGACCGGGCGGATTGGCGAAATGACTGTCGCGGAAGGCGATGACCACGCCTTTCGGGCCGGCGTCGATCTTTTCGACATTCGCCTTGCGACACAGCGACTTGATGAAGACGATCTTCAACAGGTGCTCGACCTCCTCGGGCAGGGAACCGAAGCGGTCGATCAGTTCGGCGCCAAACGCCGAGATGTCCTCGGCCGAGTCGAGATCGGCGAGGCGGCGATACAGGCTCAAGCGCAACGTCAGGTCGGCGACATAGGTTTCCGGGATCAACACCGGCGTGCCGACCGAAATCGACGGCGACCACTGATCGGGCGGCAGGTCGTCCTCGCCGGACTTCAGCGCCGCGACCGCCTCTTCCAGCATCTGCTGATACAGCTCGTAGCCGACCTCGCGGATGTGGCCGGACTGTTCGTCGCCCAAGAGGTTGCCGGCGCCGCGGATGTCGAGGTCGTGGCTCGCCAGTTGGAAGCCGGCGCCGAGATTGTCGAGCGACTGCAACACCTTCAGCCGCCGTTCGGCGGTGGCGGTGATCGGCCGGTCCGCCGGCACGGTGAGGAGCGCATAGGCGCGGATCTTCGAGCGGCCGACGCGGCCCCTGAGCTGATAGAGCTGCGCCAGGCCGAACATGTCGGCACGGTGCACGATGAGCGTGTTGGCCGTCGGGATGTCGAGGCCGGATTCGACGATGGTGGGCGATAACACCACGTCGTATTTGCCTTCGTAGAAGGCGGTCATGACGTCTTCCAGCTCGCCCGCCGCCATCTGGCCGTGCGCGACGGCGACCTTCACCTCGGGAACGGTGAGTTCCAGGAACTCCTTCTGGCCGGCGAGATCGGCGACGCGCGGCACGACGAAGAACGACTGGCCGCCGCGATAATGCTCTCTCAGCAACGCCTCGCGGATGGTCAGGGGATCGCGTGGGGAAACGAAGGTGCGGATCGCCAGCCGATCGACCGGCGGCGTGGCGATGATGGAGAGTTCGCGCACGCCGGTCAGCGCCAGTTGCAAGGTGCGCGGGATCGGCGTGGCGGTGAGCGTCAGCACGTGCACGTCGGCCTTCAGTTCCTTCAGCCGTTCCTTGTGCTTGACGCCGAAGTGCTGCTCCTCGTCGACGATGAGGAGGCCGAGATCGCGGAACGCGATGCCCTTCGACAGCAGCGCATGGGTGCCGACGACGATGTCGACGCGGCCATCGGTCAGCCCGGCTTTCATCGCCGCCATGTCGTGCGCCGGGACCAGTCGCGAGGCTTGCGCCACGGTGAACGGCAGGCCTTTGAAACGGTCGGAAAATGTACGGTAGTGCTGGCGGGCCAGGAGCGTCGTCGGCACCACGACCGCAACCTGCTTGCCCGAGGCTGCGGCGAGGAACGCCGCGCGCAAGGCGACTTCGGTCTTGCCGAAGCCGACGTCGCCGCACACCAGCCGATCCATGGGACGGCCGGCAGCCAGATCCTCGAAGGTGGCGGCGATGGCCGCCAGCTGGTCGTCGGTCTCGTCGTAGGGGAAGCGGGCGCAGAATTCGTCGTAGAGCCCGTCTGGCAGCGTCAGCACCGAGGCCTTCTTGATCAGGCGCTGCGCCGCGGTCTTGATCAGGCCGGCGGCAATCTCGCGGATGCGGGCCTTCATCTTGGCTTTGCGCGCCTGCCAGGCACCGCCGCCGAGTTTGTCGAGTTGCGCCTCAGCGTCGTCGGAGCCGTAGCGGGAGAGAAGTTCGATGTTTTCGACCGGCAGGTACAGCTTGTCGCCACCGTGATAGACGAGTTCCAGGCAGTCATGCGGGCTGCCGGCGGCCTCGATGGTCTTCAGCCCCTCGAAGCGGCCGATGCCGTGTTCGACGTGAACAACCAGATCTCCCTCGTTCAGACCCGCCACTTCAGTAATGAAGTCTGAGCCTTTTGTGCGTTTCTTTGTGTGACGGATGAGTCGATCGCCGAGCACGTCCTGCTCGGAGATGACAGTCAGGTCCTGGGTCTCGAAGCCGGTCTCGAGGGCGAGCACCGCCAGCCCGATGCCCCCCTTCGGCAGAGCGCCGATCTCGGGATATGTGGCGACCCGGCGCGTGTCCTTGAGGCCGTGATCGCCGAGTACCTGGGCGAGGCGGTCGAGCGCGCCCTCGCTCCAGGCGGCAAGCACCACGCGCTTGCCGGCGGCCTTCGTCGCCTCGACGTGGGCCATCACCGCGTCGAAAACGTTGACATCGCCGTCGGCGCGCTCGGAGGCAAACGAGCGGCCCTGTTTGCCGCCCAGGTCCCTGGACACGCCTTCGGCGCGGAATTCGGCAAAGGGCGAGACATGGACGGTGCGGCGCTTGGCGAGCCGTTCCTGCCATTCGGCCGCATCGAGGTAGAGGGTCCTCGGCTCGATCGGCTGATAGGGCACGACGCCCGACTGTTTCACCGACAAGGCCTCGCGCCGGGCCTCGAAATGGTCGTCGATGTCGGCGCGGCGCTCCTTGACCGCTTCCGTGTTCAGATAGTCGGTGAGGACGGGCGTGTCCGGGCAATAATCGAACAGCGTATCGAGCTGGTCGTGGAAGAGGGGCAGCCAATGTTCCAGTCCGGCGTAGCGGCGCCCCTCGGAAATGGCGAGATAGAGCGCGTCGTCGCGACCGGCGGCGCCGAAGGCGGCCATATAGTTGCGGCGGAAGCGCGAGACGGTCTCCGGAATGAGCGTCACTTCGCTCATCGGCACCCATTCGAGCCGTTTCATCTGCCCGGTGGTGCGCTGCGTTTCCGGATCGAAGCGGCGGATCGATTCGAGCGTATCGCCGAAGAAGTCGAGGCGGACCGGGGTTTCGCTGCCCGGTGCAAACAGATCGAGGATGCCTCCGCGGACGGCATATTCGCCGGTGTCGCGCACGGTCGAGGTGCGGGAGAAGCCGTTGTTTTCCAGCCATTTGGTCAGATCCGCCATATCCAGCTGATTGCCCGGGGCGGCGGCGAAGGTCTCGGCGCCGACGAGGCCGGCGGCCGGCACGCGCTGGATGGCGGCATTGACTGTCGTCAACAGCACCAGCGGCTTGCCGGTCTGGCGCGGACGGGCGAGATGC
>JARLIU010000274.1 GCA_031291595.1 Ancalomicrobiaceae bacterium
CGCGCCGGATCTTCACCCGGCGCGGGACGCGGCGCCGTCGCTCAGTGCAGGATCTTGTAGAGCTTGAAGCCGTTGCCGGACGCGACTTCCTGCAGTTCATCCTGGTCCGGCGTGGTTGCGTCCTCGGGGCCATAGAGCACGACCAGGAAATCGTGGTTCTCTTCCCAATCGTCCCAATAGTTGCCGCCGTCGTCCTCGGATTCCGAGCCGACCAGCAGGCGCGACACGGTCGGCGGGAAACCGTCCTCGGTGTCGACGCGGGCGCGGTATTCGTCCCGGACGGTCATCACCTGCTTGCCCTTGACGGTGAAGGCGGTGGAGACCAGCGACGAGCGCTCGATGATGCCGAGGCAGGCCGCGTGGCTCAGGGCGTCGCGGTCGGACTCGTTGCTTTCCTCTTCGTCGGCGTAGGCGACCAGGATCTTCGAGCCGACGGGCACATGGGTCAGCGCGACGCGGAACTGGTCGTAGATGCGGCCGAGATGCATCCAATGAATGCCGACATCGACGAAGCGGATGGTGGAAAAGCCGACGACGATGACCAGCAGCGCGGTGCGGATCTGATTGTCGTTCGTCTCCAGCCGGCCGAAGCCGATGAGGGTGAGCACCATGGCGATGGCCAGCCGCTGGTCGCCCATATAGGAGCCGAACAGCACGTTGGGCAGCACCATATAGGTAACGACGGAAATGAGCGCATAGGGCAGGGCCGCCGGGTGGAAGCGGATCACCCGCCGCTGCACCCCCCAGGCGAAGGCGAGACCGACAAGTCCCATGATGCCCATGTCGAGCGTGTCGCTGTAGATGCGGATGACCGTCATCAGCCCGTCGAGCTTCGACTGCGACGACCATTCGTAGTCGAGCGCCAAGCCCCAGGTCGGGCTCATCATCAACAGCGGGATGATCGGCAGCGACGGTACCGCCAGGGCGACGAAATCCTTCGCTTCGCGCCAGCCGAGACTGCGGCCGCGCCGATACCAGTCCCACACTTCGAAGGCGCCGATGGCCAGCCCATAGAGGCCGACCGCCGACAGATGGCAGAAGAACAGCGCCAGCACGAATAGCGCCGAGACGCCCATGCGCAGCGCCAAATGCCGGTCGCGCAACAGGATCCAGACGGCCAAGCCCCACATGCCGATGCCGACGCCGGCCAGATAGTTGACCAGGCCGGTCAGGAACACGCCGTTGTAGAGGAACAGGAAGCCGACCAGCGGCCAGGGATTGATGCGGCGCGTCAGGGCATAGGAGATCGCCATCGGCCCGGTGACGATCAGCATCACCATGGCGACGAGGAACATCTGGCCGGCGACATAGACGTTCGACAGCCGTGCCAGCATCGGCACGACCAGATCCATCGCCAGATTGGGCAGCACCTGCCAGTCGATGCGGTAGAACGCATCGAGATAGGGGTCCTTGCCGGCCACCGCGATGACGTGCATGCGCGACAGGTGGTTGACGAAATCCGCCAACGGCGCGACGCGGACCAGGAGGATCGGCGTCAGCGCTCCGATCGTCAGCAGCAGGAAGGCAATCGTCAGGGGGCGCGCCCCGATGACATTGAGCGCGCTCTGCCGGCGCCCGCCGTGGACCGTCGTAATGCTCATGTTGAAAACGTCGAAGCCTCAGGGCCAGGGGAAAGTTGGAATGCGGAGATCGAAGACCAACTATAGACAATCACGGCATGCCGGCTTTTAAAGCTTCGCCTCGCCGACGCACAGGAACGCCGGTCCCGAATAGAAGCAAGTGCCTTCCGCAGATCTTCAGACTCTGGTGAAGCAGAAAGTGCTGCGGGCAGGTGACACACAGGCTGGCAACGCTCTGATCGAAGGCAAGATATTCGATCGGCACTTACGCATAGCTGACCGGCTCGGGGCAAATCCAGGGCTGTTTTGCGTCCGAACCGGAATTCTCCGGTTTCCGTCAAAATCCGTACAACCTGTTGCCGGCCGGCAACAAACAGCAAGGAGCCGGCCGCGTTCAGACATCATCCGCGGGCTTGAGGGCGGCGCAGTAGCGCTTGACCGCTTCGCTCATGCCGAGCAGCAGTGCGTCGGCGACGAGCGCATGGCCGATCGAGGCTTCAGCGACGAAGGGGATGCGCGCGACGAGCGGCGGCAGGTTGTCGAGCGTCAGGTCGTGGCCGATGTTGACGTCGAGGCCAACGCTTCTGGCAGCTTGCGCCGTCGCGGTCAGGTCGTCGAGGGTGGCGGCCTTCGCCGGCGGGGCGAAGGTGTGGCCGTAGGGGCCGGTGTAGAGTTCCACCCGGTCGGCGCCGAGGCGGGCGGCTGCCAGCGCCAGCCGCGGCTCGGCATCGATGAAGATGGAGACGCGGATGTCCTGGCTTCGCAGCCGCTCGACGATGGGGGCGAGGACATTGTGGCTGGCCTCGGTGTCCCAGCCGTGGTCGGAGGTCGACTGGTCAGGGTCGTCGGGCACCAGCGTCACCTGGTCGGGGTGGGCTTCTTCCACCAGTTGCAGGAACGCCTCGGTCGGGAAGCCTTCGATGTTGTATTCGCGGCCCGGATAGTCGCGGCGCAGCAGGTCGCGCAGTTCGAACACGTCGATGCGGCGGATATGGCGCTCGTCGGGACGCGGGTGCACCGTCAGACCGTTGGCGCCGGCATCGAGCGCGATGCGGCCGAGGCCGGTGACGCTCGGCCATGGCAGGTCACGCCGATTCCTCAAATGCGCGATGGCATTCAGGTTGACGGAGAGGACGGGCGAGGATTGCGCGGTCATGATCGGCTCCAGCCGAAATTAGGCCTTTGACTTATGCAAGCTGTTGTCGTCCGGGCGGAGCCGCCCAGACGGGAACGTGCACGGAGTGGAGCGTTGGATAGCAGGATGATGGCGAGAATGCGATCGGAGAACGCCAGGACTTCCGGACGTCTTCGCAACGGCGAAAAATAGCGTATGACATCGCAGCGCAACAAGATGGGACGGAGGGGGCGCATGAGTGTGGGCCAGCGATCGCAGGCATTGACGCCGCGCGATATTGCGCGGCGCAAAGGCGGTACGCCGATCGTCTGCCTGACCGCCTATACGACGCCAATGGCACGAATCGTCGATCGGCATTGCGACCTGGTTCTGGTCGGCGACAGCGTCGGCATGGTGCTGCATGGGCTCCCGTCGACACTCGGGGTGACGCTCGACATGATGATCCTGCATGGCAAGGCAGTCAGGCGCGGTCTTGCCAAGGCGCTGATGGTCGTCGACATGCCGTTCGGATCCTACGAGGAATCGCCGGAGCAGGCCTTCCGCAATGCCGCGCGCGTGATGGTGGAAACCGGGGCCGCGGCCGTCAAGCTTGAGGGCGGCGGCACCATGGCGCCGACGATCCGCATGCTGACCGAGCGGGGGATTCCGGTCATGGCACACGTGGGCCTGACACCGCAGGCGGTGAACGTGCTCGGCGGTTATGGCGTGCAAGGGCGCGGCGAAGACGGCGAGCGGATCCGAAGCGGGGCGCTGGCCGCGGCGGAAGCGGGGGCCTTCGCCATCGTGCTCGAAAAGCTTGCCGAGCCGCTGGCGCGGCAGATCACCGCGGAACTGCCGATCCCGACCATCGGCATCGGCGCCTCGGCCGGCTGCGACGGCCAGGTGCTGGTCGTCGACGACATGCTCGGCCTATTCACCGACTTCCAGCCCAAATTCGTCAAACGCTACGCCGAATTCGGCCGTGACGCCGATCTGGCGATCGCGGCCTATGCCCGTGAGGTGCGCGACCGGCAGTTTCCGACCGAGGCGCATGTGTTCGCCGCCGCGTCGCCCACTCGCGCGCGCGAGGAGTGACGATGAGCATCGAGATCGTGCGAAGGCTGGCGGATCTGCGGTCCGTGGTCGGAGGCTGGCGGCGTCAGGATCTCGTCACCGCCGTCGTCCCGACGATGGGGGCCCTGCATGCCGGCCACATCAGTCTCGTTCAGGCGGCGCTCGCTCGGGCCGACCGGGTCGTCGTAACCATTTTCGTCAATCCCAAGCAGTTCAATGCTGCGACCGATCTTGCCAACTATCCGCGAACGGAGGCGGGCGACATCGCCAAGCTGCAGGCGTGCGGGGCGCATCTTCTCTACGCGCCCGCCGTGGAGGAGATCTATCCGCCCGGGTTCGCCACGACGGTGTCGGTAGCCGGGGTCAGCCAGGGATTGTGCGGCGCGTTCCGGCCGGGGCACTTCGACGGGGTGGCCACGGTGGTGGCAAAGCTGTTGCTGCAGACCGGCGCCGATCTGGCGTTGTTCGGCGAAAAAGACTTCCAGCAGGTGAAGGTGATCGAGCGGATGGTGCGCGATCTCGATATTCCGATCGAGATCGTTCCTTGCCCGACCGTGCGCGAGGCGGACGGCCTCGCCCTGTCGTCGCGCAATCTCAGGCTGAGCGCCGCCGAGAGGGCCGTGGCACCGCGGTTGGCCGCGATCCTCGTCGCCACCGCCGATCGGCTGGCGGTCGGGGCTGCGGTGGCGACGACGCTGGCGGCGGCGTCGGCCGAGATCATCGCCGCCGGCTTCCGGTCCGTCGACTATCTTGAGCTCAGGGCGGCGAGCGACCTGCAGCAGCATGCCGAACTCGATCGCCCGGCTCGGCTGCTGGTCGCCGCTTGGCTCGGTGAGACGCGGCTGATCGACAATCTCGAAGTCACCCGCCGAGGTGTCGGCATCTGACGAGTTGGTGGGGAGGCGACCGGCGGAGCGGATCAATCCGCGCCGGCCATCGCTTTACAGACCCTCCGGACCCCGTCCGATCGCCGCGACGCCGGTGCGGGAGACTTCGACGAGGCCGAGCGGCACCATCAGCGAGATGAACTGGTCGAGCTTGTCGCTCTTTCCGGTGATCTCGAAGACGAAGCTCTCGGTCGTCGCGTCCATCACCCGGGCATTGAAGGCTTCGGCCAATTGCAGCGCCTCGACGCGCGGCTCGCCCTTGCCACGGACCTTCACCAGCGCCAGTTCGCGTTCGAGGATCGCGCCGGCGAGCGACAGATCGACGACGCGATGCACCGGGATCAGCCGGCCGAGCTGCGACTTGATCTGCTGGATGATCGCCGGCGTGCCGGTGGTGACGATGGTGATGCGCGAGAGGTGCTTCTCGTGCTCGGTCTCCGAGACGGTCAACGTCTCGATGTTGTAGCCGCGGCCGGAGAACAGGCCGATGACGCGGGCCAGCACGCCCGGTTCGTTGTCGACGATTACCGCCAGCGTGTGCCGTTCGACGGTCTTCACCTGTTCCTGATAGAAATAGGCCGAATGGCTCTCGCCGGGGAGTGGCATGGCGTTCATGTCCGTTGTCTTTCTGAAAATCGATCCTACAGGATTCCGTCATTGCGAGGAGCGGTAGCGACGAAGCAATCCAGGCTCTGTTTCTGCGGCTTCTGGATTGCTTCGCATGCGCTCGCAATTGATGACGAGTGCACGGTCATGTCTACCGGTTCACACCAGCTGCTTGCCGCGAGCGTCGACGACGTCGCCGATATCCTCGTCGGCGACATCGTCGGGCAGCAGGATCTCGTTGTGCGCCTTGCCCGACGGAATCATCGGCAGGCAATTGACGAGATTGGCGACGCGGCAGTCGAAGATCACCGGCTTCTTCGAGGCGATCATCGTCTCGATAGCGTCGTCCAATTCGGCCGGATGCTGGGCGCGGATGCCGACGGCGCCATAGGCTTCGGCCAGTTTGACGAAGTCCGGCATGGCATCGGTGTAGGAATGCGACAGGCGGTTGCCGTGCAGCAGCTGCTGCCACTGCCTGACCATGCCCATGTACTGGTTGTTCAGGATCATCACCTTCACCGGCAGGTCATGCTGGATCACGGTCGACAGTTCCTGGATGTTCATCTGGATCGAGGCGTCGCCGGCAACGCAGACGACGAGTGCATCGCGGTGAGCGGTCTGCACGCCGATGGCCGAGGGGAAGCCGTAGCCCATGGTGCCGAGCCCGCCGGAGGTCATCCAATGATACGGCTTGTCGAAGCCGTAGTGCTGGGCTGCCCACATCTGGTGCTGGCCGACCTCGGTGGTGATGTAGGTGTCGCGATCCTTGGTCAGCTGGTACAGCCGCTCGATGGCGTATTGCGGCATGATGACGTCGGCCGACTTCTGATAGCGCAGGCTCTTCTTCGCCCGCCAGGCGTTGACCTGCTTCCACCAGGGCACCAGCGCCGCGGCATCGTGCTTCGGCACCGCTTCCTTCCAGACGCGGATCATCGCTTCCAGGACATGCGCGACATCGCCGAGGATCGGCACGTCGACGCGGATGTTCTTGTTGAACGACGAGGCGTCGATGTCGATGTGGATCTTCTTGGAATTGGGCGAGAACGCATCGGTGCGGCCGGTGATGCGGTCGTCGAAGCGCACCCCGATGCCGACCATGACGTCGCAGCCGTGCATGGCGAGATTGGCCTCGTAGGTGCCGTGCATGCCGAGCATGCCCAGCCAGGCCTTGCCCGAGGCCGGGTAGGCGCCGAGCCCGGTCAGGGTCGATGTCAGCGGGAAGCCGGTCAGCGCCGCCAGCTCGCGCAAGAGTTCGCAGGCGCGTGGGCCGGAATTGATCACGCCGCCGCCGGAATAGATCACCGGCTTCTTCGCCGACGCCATCATGGCGACGGCATAGCGGATCGCCCGTTCGTCGCCCTCGAGCCGCGGCCGGTAGGAGGTCCTGACCGCACCTTTGAGGTTCTCGTAGATGCCGGTCTTGAACTGGATGTCCTTGGGGATGTCGACCACCACCGGGCCGGGGCGGCCGGAACTGGCGATGCGGAAGGCTTCGTGCAGCATGCCCGGCAGATCCTCGATGCGCTTGACCAGGAAATTGTGCTTGGTGCACGGCCGGGTGATGCCGACGGTATCGCACTCCTGGAAGGCATCGGTGCCGATCAGATGGGTCGGCACCTGGGCGGAGATGCAGACGAGCGGCACCGAATCCATCAGGGCGTCGGTCAAGGGCGTCACCATGTTGGTGGCGCCGGGGCCGGAGGTGACGAGCGCGACGCCGACCTTGCCGGTTGAGCGGGCATAGCCCTCGGCCGCGTGGCCGGCGGCCTGCTCGTGGCGGACCAGGATGTGCTGGACCTTGTCCTGCTGGAAGATCTCGTCGTAGATCGGCAGCGCCGCGCCGCCCGGATAGCCGAAGATATGTTCGACACCCTGATCGATCAGGGCTTCGACCACCATCTGCGCTCCCGTCATTTCCCGTGCCATTGGAGTTCTCCGCTGCCCCGTTTTCGTCGGGGATGATCTGGTGTCCGTCGGTGTTCTCGGGTTTTGGGCAATAAAAAAGGGCCCTGTCGGGGGCCCCTGGTGTCGCGCGCTTCGTCGTTCGGATCAGGCCCTGGGGCCCCCGTCTGAAGCGCGCATTCTAAGTACGATCACGAAGGAGCGCATCGGAGCGCCAGCCTCTTGGTTGATACGAGTGGCCTGAACCCTAGCGGCGTCCGCGGCAACGGTCAAGGGGGGATGTCGGTTCGCGGCTGCGGCGGCCCGACTTCGGCCGCAGGCATCCGGGCGTGCCACGCCGGGGTGGCGGACAGCCGCGAGGCCGCGTCGCATTTTCGACAGGGGACGCGGCGGCCGGGGGCAAGATTGCGTGGTCTTCCCGATGTGCCGAGCGGCCCGCGACCGAGAGCTCCAATATGCCCGATTTCATCACCGAGCCGGCCCGGCGGGTCGAGGTCGTGCATCGCACGCAAGTGCTGGTCGTCGGGTCCGGGCCGGGAGGGCTCGCGGCAGCGCTGGCGGCGGCGCGAACCGGCGTCGAGGTGACACTCGTCGAACGCTTCGGCTGCTTCGGCGGCAACATCACGGCGGTCGGCGTCGAAGGTTTCGCCTGGTACCGGCATGAGGCGACGGTGGAAGCCGGCGGCATTGGCCGCGAATTCGAGGAGCGGGCGAAGGCTTGTGGAGCGGCCGTGCCGGAGAGCCAGTCGCTATCGTACGAACTCGATTCCGAGGGTTTCAAGCTGGTCGCCGACCGGCTGGTCGAAGAGGCCGGCATCCGCCCGATGCTGCATCGGCTGTTCGTGGCGCCGATTCTCGACGGCAACCGCATCGTCGGCATCGTCACGGAATCGAAGGCCGGCCGCGAGGCGATCCTGGCAGAGCGGGTGATCGACGCGACGGGGGATGCCGACGTGGCGGTTCGCGCCGGCGCGCCCTGCGTCAAAACGCCCATCGAGGACATGCAGGCGGCCTCGGTGATGTTCCACCTGGCCGGGGTCGACAAGCGGGCGTTCCTGTCGGGCGTCAGCGCCGATCCTCAGACCTATGCCGACTGGTCGACGGGGGAATGGCAGATCGAGACGAGCGGCAAGGAGGACAAGCTGTTCTCACCGTTTCTCGGCAAGCCATTCGCCCAGGCGATCCGCGACGGCGTCATTCCCGCCCACCTCAACACCATCGCCGGCACCTGGGGCGCGGTGCACGATACCGGCGAACTCACCTACATGAACCTCGTGCATCTTTCCGGCTGCGATGGCACCGATCCCGATAGCCTCGGCCGCTTCGAGATCGAGGGGCGGCGGCAGGCAATGCTGGCGATCGAAGCGCTCCGCCGTTACACCCCAGGCTGTTCCGGGGCCCGGCTCAGGAATTTCGGCATGACCATCGGCATCCGCGACACGCGCAAGATCGATGCGGCCTACAACCTCACCGAGGCCGACGTGCGCGGCGAGGCGCGGTTCGAGGATTCGATCGGCATCTATCCGGAATTCATCGACGGCTACGGCGTGCTCGTGCTGCCGACCACCGGGCGCTACATGCACATTCCGTTGCGTGCCATGCTCCCCCAAGGCGTCGACAGTCTGATCGTCGCGGGCCGGGCGATCGGCGGCGACCGGATCGCACATGCGGCGACGCGCAACATGGCGGCATGCGCCGTGGCGGGGCAAGGCGCGGGCATCGCCGCGGCCGTATCGGTGAAGCTCGGGCAACCGCTTGCCGAGGTTCCGATCGTGGCGGTGCAGGCCGAACTCATCCGCCAGGGCGTCAGGATCCACTGACGTCGCGCGGCATTAACTACTTGCCAATAGTCCGCTGACAAGCTATGTCCGAAATGCTGTTCGGACGCTTCGAGACATCGCGTCCCCATGAAGGCCCGCTATGATCGCTTGGCCCGCATCCCGGCTGACGACGATCACGACGACGAATCGGTCGGCGGTGCTTTCGCTTGCGCTTCTTCCCCTCCTCCTTAGCCGCCCCTGAGCGCCGGCTGGCTCCGCAATTGACGGAGCGGGCTCTCAGGGGATCGAACCGACGAACCGGCAAATTGAACCCAGCCGGCGACAGGTTCCGCTATAGGCGAACCGGCACGGCGAATTCTTCGAAGAGGCACCCCCCATGTCCGCACACGCAAAACCGCATTCCGACAAGGACCGCGTCGTCATTTTCGACACCACGCTGCGCGACGGCGAGCAATCGGCCGGCGCCTCGATGACGTTCGAGGAAAAGCTGGCGGTCGCCGATCTCCTCGACGAGATGGGCGTCGACATCATCGAAGCCGGTTTCCCGATCGCCTCGAACGGCGACTTCGAGGCGGTCTCGGCCATCGCCATGCGGGTGAAGAATGCCGTCGTCTGCGGGTTGGCGCGGGCCGGCGCCAAGGACATCGACCGGGCCGGCGAGGCGATCCGCCAAGCCAAGCGCGGCCGCATCCATACCTTCATCTCCACCTCGCCGGTGCACATGAAGTACAAGCTGCAGAAGGAGCCGCATCAGGTGCTGGAAGCGGTCACGACGTCGGTCACGCGTGCCCGCGGCTTCACCGACGACGTCGAATGGTCGGCCGAGGACGCCACCCGTACCGAGCCGGAATTCCTCAAGCGCTGCGTCGAGGCCGCGATCAAGGCCGGCGCCACCACCATCAATATTCCCGATACCGTCGGCTATACGACGCCGGACGAGTATTTCGCCCTGATCCGCATGCTGATCGAGACGGTGCCGAATTCCGACCAGGCGATCTTCTCCACCCACTGCCACGACGATCTGGGCATGTCCGTCGCCAATTCGCTCGCCGGCGTGCGGGCTGGGGCACGGCAGATCGAGTGCACCATCAACGGGCTCGGCGAACGGGCGGGCAATGCGGCGCTGGAAGAGATCGTCATGGCGATCAAGACCCGCAACGACGTCATGCCCTATTGGACCGGCATCAAGACGCCGATGCTGATGCATGCCTCCAAGCTGGTCTCCACCGTGTCGGGCTTCCCCGTGCAGTACAACAAGGCGATCGTCGGCAAGAACGCCTTCGCCCACGAGAGCGGCATCCACCAGGACGGCATGCTCAAGAACGCCGAG
>JARLIU010000040.1 GCA_031291595.1 Ancalomicrobiaceae bacterium
CGGCGGCGGTCACCTTGGTTTCCTGGTCAAGCGCGATGAGCGTCATGGCCTCGGCCAGACGGAAATGGGCGAGATGCGACTGCATCTCTCCAGCCAGACGCATAGCCGGCAAAGTGTGTTCGGTGATCGCAGCCAGTTGCTGGCTGGTCTGCCTCAGGCTGAACAGAGCCATGCCGCCGGCCAAGGTCGACAACGCCGTAATCGACAGGGTCGCGCTTATCAGGACGGCCTTTACAGTTATGCGCATCGGCTTTCCCCTAATGGTTTCAAGCTCGAAGACCCTCGATCCACATCGTGCCGCAGTTTCGATCGCGGCTGCGTTGTGTCTTGATCAGTTACGGCAAGACAGGATGCTCAGGTCGATGGGCAGCTGCTCTCCGGTAACGCGATCGTCAGCGTCTCCGCGTTCGCCAGGCCCGACATGCCGAGCAGCGAACACAGTCCCAACGGCCCAGATTTGAAAGTCATGCAGTCCTCCCAACGCCGATCTTGCGGCATCTCAGGCGAGCCAGCCTTGGCCGGGGCCTCGTCCCGCCGACGTGTCGCGGCGGTATGTTCGGTTAGAGCATTTGCTCACTCCTTGAGTAAATTCTCACTCGTGTCTGCCACTGTCAACGACAATTCGTCGCTGCGGCGGCTCCGGACGCCGCCTGGAACGAGACTGACGGCGGCCATCGGCGCATCGATGCCTTGCCGCGATCTCTCCCGCTTGCGCCCGCCGCGGATCGGGCCGGGGCTACGCGCTAGCCCATAAGCGAAGCTTCATTCAAGTGTCTTCCGTGGAAGCTAATCTTATACAGCATTCGGTTTTGCACCGGCTTTCAACCACGACAAGGGAGGCACGAAGGTGCTGACACGCAATTTCTTCACCCGCGCCATGCTGCTTGCCTCGGTGTTCGGCTTCGCGCTGGCAGCGACCCCGGCGGCGGCCAAACAGCTCGTGATCTACGACGCATCAAACGAGGTTCACGCCGTCGTCGTCGAGGCGTTCAAGACGCTGCACCCGGACATCGACATCAAGGTGGTCGAAGGCTCGACCGGCCCGATCGCCGAGCGCGCGATCGCCGAAAAGTCCAATCCGCAGGCGGACATCGTCTATCTCGTCAACGAGGCGGCGCTCGATCAGCTGAAGCGGGCCGGCGTGTTCGCACCCTATGAGCCGAAGGATCCGACGATTCCGGCGGAGTATCGCGATCCGGACGGCTTCTATCTGAAGTTGTTCTACACGACCATGTGCATGGTGGTGAATAAAGACCGCCTGGCGGAGAAGCATCTGCCGATGCCCTCCACCTGGGAAGACCTGATCAAGCCGGTGTACAAACACGAGATCGCGCTGCCTTCGCCGCTGAAGTCCGGCACCGGTGGCGTCATTTTGACCACGATGGTCGACGCCTTCGGCTGGAACTACGTCGAGAACCTCGCCCAGAACGTCTACCAGTGGTCGGACGGCGGCTCGGGCGGCGCCAATCTTGCCGGCAACGGCGAAGTAACGATCGGCCTGTCGTTCGACACCACCTGCTTCGGCCTCAAGGCGGCCGGCAAGCCGGTCGACGTCGTCTTCGGTCCCATCACCCCCGGCGACACCGAGGGCGGCGGCCTCGTCGCCAACGGCCCGAACCCGGTGGAAGGCAAGCTTTATATGGACTTCCTCGCCAGCGACGCCGCCGCGGCGGCGCTGACGAAGATGGTCGGCGCCACCACCGCGCCCGGCCACGGCCTCGTCAACCTGTCCGACATCACCATCTGGTCGTTGCGCCGTCCGGTCGAGATCAACGACTTCCGCAAAGAGTTCGCCAAGCGGATCCTGAAGCAGTAACGGGCGAAACTCTGAAATGGCCGAACTGCTTTGCGATGACAGGCATCAGTCGAACGCCCTCCCGGTTGCTGAGGACGTCGCGCGGAGCCGCGTGCCCCCCCTGCCATCGCCCGAGCGCGTGCCGCACCTGAGCGTGGAGGGCGTGACGAAGCGGTTCGGCGCCACGCTCGCCGTCGACGGCGTATCGCTTGCGCTGTCGCCCGGCGAATTCGTCACGCTCCTCGGCGATTCCGGCTGCGGCAAGACGACGCTCTTGCGTATCGTCGCCGGCTTTGCGCAGCTCGATGGCGGCCGCGTCATCCGCTCGGGCGCGGATATCACCCATCTCGCCGCCTCGCGCCGACGCATCGGCTTCGTCTTCCAGTCCTATGCGCTGTTCCCGACAAAATCGGTGGCGCACAACATTTCCTTTGCCCTCGACGTCGCCCGGAAGAAGCCCGCCGACATCCGCCGGCGCGTCAAGGAACTCACCGAACTCGTCGAAATCGGCGGCTTGACCGAGCGGTTCCCGCACGAGCTTTCCGGCGGCCAGCAGCAGCGTGTCGCTCTGGCCCGGGCGCTCGCCTCAGAGCCGGAGATCCTTCTGCTCGACGAACCGATGTCGGCGCTCGATGCCCGCATCCGGGCGAAACTCCGGGCCGAACTGAAGGCGCTGATCGGGCGGCTCGGCGTGACGACGCTCTACGTCACGCACGATCAGGAGGAGGCGCTGTCGCTCTCCGACCGGGTCGCGGTCATGCGCGGCGGCCGCATCGAGCAGATCGGCGCTCCGGCCGAGATCTATCATCGCCCGGCGAACCGGTTCATCGCCGAATTCATCGGCACCGCCAATCTGATCGACGGCCGCATCGAGCGCCACGGCATCGCCTCGGCCGATGCACGTTGGCCAGCGAAAGCCGCCGCGCGGCTGGCCGAGGGCTCGCGGGCGACGCTGCTCCTGCGCCCGGAACACATCGAGCTTGTCGCCGGTCCCCATCCTGACCGCGGCCCGATCGGCACGGTCGTCGCGTCGAGCTTCATGGGTGCGGTCGAGCGCGTGTCGATCTCGCTCGCATCGGCGGCGGTGATCACCGTCGACCGGTCGTCGTCGCCGGTCGGTCTCGGCACGCGGCCAGGCGACGTCGTCACGCTCATTGCCGATGCCAACCGCGCCGTCGTCTTTGCCGGAGACGGCCGATGACGCTGGCGTTTCCCCGCCGCTGGCCGGAGCTGGTGCTGACGCTCTGCGTTGCCGTTGCCCTCGGTCTGTTCATCCTGGTTCCGATCGCTTCGGTGCTCGGCGAGAGTTTCGTCGTATCGGCACCGATGACGCCCGCGCGTCTCGCCGCGGTCACTAGCGGGGCCCTCGACCGTCTGCCCGATGCCGAGCGCGCCGCTACCATTCAGCGCTGGGCGGCGAGCGCCACGGCGCATGAGCGGGTCGATGCCATGGCGGCGGCCTATGCGCTGGCCGGCGTGAGGGTCGATTGGGACCGCAAGGCCGCCTATTCCGATCAGGCCGAGGCGCTGCAAGCGAGCCTCAGACGCCTCGGCACGGGCGAGCGGCAATCGATCGAGCGCCACTATCCGCTTGCCGTCGTCATGCTGTTCAAGCGTGTGCCGCTTGCCTTCAAGGTGCGCGCCGACATCGGCGAGGACGGGTTCGACAGGCTGCGCAACGGCACCGAAAGCCACCTCGGCCTCGACCAGTATATCGCCATCTTCACCGACCCCTACCTGCGCGCCGCTTCGATCAACAGCCTCGAACTCGGCACCATCTCGTCGCTGCTGACCGTGGCGATCGCCTTGCTCATCGCCTATGGCGTGCATACGCGCGCGATTGTCTTTCCCGGCGCGACCCGCGTCTTGATGCTGTTGCCGCTCGTCTCCCCGCCGGTGCTGACCGCCGTCTCGATCCTGATGCTGTTCGGCCGCAACGGCCTCGTCACCCATGCGCTGTTGGACCGGACGTTTCACCTGATCGATGCCGACACCACCAACATCTACGGCCTTGGCGGCGTGGTGATGGCGCAAGTGCTTTCGCATGTGCCGGCCGCGCTCATCGTGCTTGACGACGTGATGAAGCGCCGCGACGGACGGCTGGAAGATGCCGCCTTCGGCCTCGGCGTCGGCCCCTTCGGCGTCATCCGCCATGTCACTCTGCCGCTTGCCTGGCCGGGGATCAAACGCGCCATCGTCCTGACCTTCATCCTGAGCCTGACGGACTTCGGCAATCCGCTGTTGATTGGCCGCGGCACGCCGGTGCTGGCCGGCATCATCTACGACCAGATCACGGCGTTCCAGAACCACGCGCTGGCCGCCGCGCTGTGCATCTGGTTCCTGGTGCCGCCGCTCATTCTCTATCTCGGCCTCGAGAGCTTCGGCCGGCGGCGGCGGTTCGTCACGGCAGGAACGGCGGCCCTCTCCGACACCATCCCGCCCGTCGCGTGGCGGATCGTCCTGTCGGTCCTCGCCGGGCTGTTCGTCGCCGTCACCGCGGCCGTTTACGCCACCATGCTCGCCGGCGCCTTCGTCCACACCTGGGGGAGCGACTGGACGCCGACGCTTGCCTATTTCGGCTTCGGGGAGACGCGCAGCGCGCTCGCCGGGACTGGCTACGGCAGTGCCGACTACAGTCTCGCATCGGTCTTGGACAGCCTGATGATTGCCGCCCTCGCCGGGCCGATCGGCGGCCTCATCGCGGTGCTGACGGCCTATGTCGCCGAGCGCGTGCGTCCGGTCGGCGCCGACGTCATTGCCTTTTCCTCGCTTATTCCGGCGCTTCTGCCCGGCATCGTGTTCGGCATCGGCTATATCGTCGCCTTCAACCTGCCGTTCGGGATGAAATCGCTGTCGCTGGTCGGCACCACGGCGATCCTCGTCATCAATATCGCCTTCTCGAAACTCTACGTCGGCGTATTGGCGGCGCGCGCGGCGCTGCAGCGCTATGACGCCGGCATCGAGGAAGCGGCCGAGAGCCTCGGAGCCGGCCTCATCGACCGCCTCACCCGGGTGACGCTGCCGATGCTCACCTCCGCCGTCCTGCTCGGCACGCTCTATGTCTTCGTCGAAGGCCTGACCACGCTTTCGGCCGTGATCTTCCTCGTCTCGGGCAACCACAAGCTCGCCGCGGTCGAGATCTTCAACCATGCCAATGCCGGCGAATTCGGCTTCGCCGCGTCGAAGAGCCTGATCCTGTTCGTGATCGCCGCCGTGGCGATCGCGCTCATCTGGCGCATCGAGCGATCGACCGGGCTCAGGCGATCGGCGCAGCGGTCAAGCCGTCGCGGCAGGGAGCCTGATCTGGCAGCGGTGCCGGCGGAATGAGCGGGGCATCATCGTGCCACCGCAACGGATCGCGGCGTCTCCTCAGGCCGGTAGACGGCCCGCGCGGCGGCGATGAAGCCGGCGACGGCGCCGAGTTCGGCGATGTCCGGCAGGGCGACGACGAATTCGGCTGCCGCCATGCCCGTGCCCTCGACGGGAATGCCGGCAAGGCGCGGATCGCATCCCAGTTCGCGGTCGAGCACGATGCCGCAACCGACCCCTGCCGCAACCGCCTCCTTGACCGCCTCGCGGCTGCCGAGCGTCAATCGTTCGTCGATCGCCACGCCTGCCGCCTCCAGCCCGGCCTGGAACAACTGCCGCGTCATCGAGCCGGCTTCGCGCAGCACGAAGGGCGCCCCGGCCAGGTCGCCGACATCGATCGCGGACCGACCGGCCCAGGGGTGATCGACCGGCACCATGACGAGTACCCGCTGTGCAACCAGCCGCTGACAGAAGAAATCCGGATGCGGCTGGCTGAGCGTGGCGATGGCGACGTCGAAATGATGGCTGGCCACCCGGTCGAGCAGATGGCCGGAGTTTTCCAGGCGCACCTCCAGCCGCACGCCGGGATACTCGGTCATGAAGCCCTTGAGGATCGGCATCGCCACGTGCGGAGCGCAGATGCCAGCGAGCAGATGGCCGACGCGCAAGTCGCGCGCGGCGCTGACGGTCGATCCCAACTCGTCGAGCACCATGGCGGCGCGATGCACCGAGGGCAGAAGGTCGCGGCCCGCCTGGGTCAGGTCCACCGTGCCGCCCATCCGGTGAAACAGCCGCGCGCCGAGCGCCTGTTCCAGCGCCTTGATCTGCTGCGTCACCGCCGACTGGCTGACGCCGAGGGCTTGCGCCGCAGTGGAAAACCCGCGGTGCATGGCAACGGCGCGAAAGGCGCGTATCTGGGGCAAATTCATCGTGAATCGATCCGGGCGACAGTGACGCCCATTAGCGCAACTTCACTGAGGCAGCATGACGATAAGCGATCATAATTGTCGGGACGCAGCGCGTCCACCCTGTCGGGAAAGGAAGCCATCATGATGCAACCGCTGCCCGCAACCCGGCGCGACTGGGACGCGCGTGTCCGCACCGGCGACGCCGGCCATCTGTTGGCACGCGACGACAACGCCTTCTTCCGCCAGAGCGGCTCGACGCCCTGCCTCAACGCCATCGCCAAGGCGGAAGGCATCTGGCTGGAAGACGTCGACGGCCGCCGGATCATGGATTTCCATGGCAACAGCGTCCATCACATTGGCTACGGCCATCCGCGGCTGAAGGCGGCGCTGAAGGCCCAGATCGACGAGCTGCCGTTCACGCCGCGCCGCTATACCAGCGAGCCGGCGGTCGAGTTGGCCGAGCGGCTGTTGGCGCGCTCGCCGCACGGCGACAATGGCAAGGTGCTGTTCGCCACCGGCGGCTCGGATGCCATCGAGATCGCGCTGAAGCTGGCGCGGGTCAGGACCGGTCGCTACAAGACGCTCGGCTTTTTCGACAGCTATCATGGCCATGGTTTTGGCGCGGTCAGCGCCGGCGGCAGCGGCACCGACCGCAGCCACCGCATCGGACCGCTCATCCCCGGCGGCCTCCTGGTGCCGCCGTTCCGCTGCGGCGCCTGTCCCTACGGCTTCTCGCGTCGGCAGGACGGCGAAGCGCCGATCGAGACCTGCGGCATGATGTGCGCACGCATGCTGCGTCATGCCCTCGAATGCGAAGGCGACATCGCCGCAGTCATCGCCGAACCGATCCGCTCGACGCCCTATGTGCCGCCGCCCGGCTTCTGGCCGGCAGTGCGCCAGGCCTGCGACGCATTCGGTGTCCTGCTGATCTTCGACGAGATCCCGACCGGCCTCGGCAAGACGGGTCGGCTGTTCACCTCCGAGCACCAAGGCGTCCGGCCGGACATCACCGTCCTCGGCAAGGCGCTCGGCGGCGGCATGCTGCCGCTTGCCGCAGTGATTGCGGACAGAGATTTCGACGTCGCGCCGGAGCTGTCGCTCGGCCACTACACCCATGAAAAGAATCCGCTCACGACGCGGGCCGGCCTGACGACATTGCAGATCATCGAGGACGAGGGCCTGGTCGAACGCTCACGCGATCTCGGTGCGCAGACGCTGGAGCGCCTGGCGGAGATGGCAGCGACAGTGCCGACGATCGGTCGAGCGGAAGGTGCCGGCCTCCTCATCGGCGTCGAGATTCTCGATCGCGGCGGCTGCCCGTCGCAACCGCTCGCCGAGCGTGCCATGTGGCGGGCAATGGCGCTCGGGCTCAGCCTCAAGGCCTCAGCCGGTCGGCTGGTGCTCAGTCCGCCACTGACCATCACCGATGCCGAAATGCACCTGGCCCTGGACATCGTCGAGCGCGCAGTCGGCAACGAGACGTGAGACGGCCGGTCATGAGCCGTTCACTTGGTCGCATCAAAGCCGTCGTGTTCGACCGGGCGGTCTCGACCCGAGCCCCACCCTAACTCTTTGATATAAATCGCGATCATGAATTCAGACCCCAACGAGTCCAAACGCATCGCACACTAGAGCCATTTCGGACTGTCGACGCGCCGATGGCGCTTCAGCTGTTCGATCAGGTCCGCCGGTTCGTCGGCGACGCAGATCGATTGACGATGCGCCGGCGGCAGAAATTTGGTTTCGACCATGTGGTCGACGAAACCGAGGAAGGCATCGAAAAAGCCGTTGACGTTCAACAGGCCGACCGGTTTGTCGATCTCCGACAGCTGGTTCATCGTCCAGACCTGCATGAGCTCTTCCATCGTGCCGATGCCGCCGGGCAAGGCGATGAAGGCATCGGCGAGCTCGATCATCCGCTCCTTGCGGGTACGCAGCGACTTGGTGATCTCGTGATGCGTCAACCCGGCATGCGAATGGCCGCGCGCATGCAGCCCCTCGGTGATGATGCCGCGAACGGTCCCTCCCTGCTCAAGCGCGGCGTCGGCGACGACGCCCATCAGGCCCTTTGTCGTACCGCCATAGACGATCGTCACGCCGCGTTGCGCCAGTTCGCGTCCAAGCGCCCGCGCACCGTCGGCAAACGCCTCGGACGCCCCGAAATTCGAGCCGCAGAACACGGCGACCGCGTTGAGGATACGGCCCGTCATCGCGTCGCCCCTTCCCGCCGGCGCTTTGAGACGACCTCGCGCCGGTCGAATTCGGCAACTGGCGCGAGGCGACGGCCGGAGCGTGGCCCGTCGACGGTTTCGAGTGCTGGAAGCTGCGCGCGCATGGCCATGGCGATCAGCCCAATTCGAACCGGATCGGCTGGGCGCCTTCCCACAGCGTCATCTTGCCGAGCGTCGCGAGATTTTCGAGGCCGGACGTCACGGTGATGAAATGGTTTCCGGCCAGCTGACCGACCTTCGAAGAGAAGTCGACGCCGCCATAGGCGAGCAGGATTTCGGTCTCGCTGATGCCGCCGGGATAGAGGATGACATGGCCGGGCGCCGGATGGCTGGTGTGGTTCTCGTAGCCGACGCCGAAATTCTCATCGCCCAACGGAATCCACACGCCTTCGCCGCTCCAGCGGACATGCACCACTTTGCTCGCGAACGGCAGGCGGGCGCGGAACGCCGCGCAGGTTTCAGGCGCATCCTGTTGCTCGAAGCGTGCGCCAAAGACGAACGGGCCGGCGGTGATCTTGAGTTCGGCCATCAATGCAGGTCTCCTTTTATGGGTGGAACGCCGGGACGCGGACGGCCCGCCGGCCCGGCGGCGAACCATCCGCCCGGCGTGGGCCGCGGTCAGATGAAGCGGGACGAATTCATGCCATCCGCAACAGGGGGCCTCGGTTCATCGGGCAGGGAAGCTAAGCGGCTTGCGGTTGGTGCGGCAAGCGCCGATTTTCGGTTAGGCACAGCTTGGCGCGCCCCGGACATCCTGGACCGGTTTTCGCTGCAAAAGCTCATGCTCACCACGGCCGCTGATGCGGCTGCAGGATGGCCTTCGTTGTGGTGTTCTGGTTCTTCGGCGCCGGCGTCGGCATGTCGGGCCGGACGATCCGCCCCCAGCCACGGCTGCCGGTCAACCGGCCGTCGAGCGCCACGGTCCGGCCGCGCACCATGGTGCGGACCGGCTTGCCGGTGACATGCCGCCCCTCGTAGGCCGAGACCTTGCCGCGCGAGGCGAGATCGGCGGCGCCGAGCACCGCCTCGGCCGTGGGGTCGACGATGACGAGGTCGGCGTCAGCTCCGGGCCGCAAGACGCCTTTGCGGCCGTAAAGGCCGAACGCCCGGGCGGGCGCAGCGCACATCAGCCGCACCAGATCGGTCATCTGCAGCCGGTCCTTGGCAACCGCATCCAGCATCAGCTGCAGCGATGTCTGCACGCCGGGAAAGCCGCAGGCGACGTTCCAGATATCCGCATTGTATTTTTCCTCGACCGCATGGGGGGCGTGATCGGTGGAGATCATGTCGATGGCGCCATCGGTCAGCCCTTGCCACAGCGGCGCCTGATTGGCCTGCTGCCGGATCGGCGGGTTCATGCGCAGCACCTCGCCGCCCGGTTGCGTCATGCTTTCGGCGTCGAGATAGAGGTACTGCGGCAGGGTTTCCACCGTCATGTCCACGCCGCGCGCCTTGAAGAAGCGGATATGGGGCAGGCTGGCCGCGCAGCTTTCGTGGGCGATATGGATGCGGGCGCCCGTCCACTCGGCAAATATGGCGGACCGGCTCAGCGCTTCGACGGCCACGACGTCGGTCCGGGCGGCGAGATGGGCAAAGACGTCGGTGCGTCCGGCCGCCCGCATCTTGTTCTGTCGCCAGAACAGCACCGGCGAATTCTCGGCGTGAATGGTGCAGCGCAATCCGAGACCGGCGACGATCTCGAAGCCTTCCAGCACGGCACCGTCGCTCGGGCACGGCAGATCCCCGGTGGTATTGCCCAAGAACAGCTTGAAGCCGCAGACGCCGGCCTCGGCAAGCCCCGGCAACTCCGCCAGATTGTGCTCCGCCAACAGTCCGTAGATGCCGAAATCGACGTGCGCCCGGGCGTCGGCAGCGGCTTTCTTCAGGCGGAAATGCGCGACCGTATCGACCGGCGGGTTGGTATTGGGCATCTCGAACACGGTGGTGACGCCGCCGAGCGCCGCCGACGCCGTGCCCGTGTCCCAGTCCTCCTTATGCGTCATCCCCGGCTCGCGAAAATGTACGTGAACGTCGATCACACCAGGCATGACGATCCTGCCCGTGGCATCGATCGTCTCGCGGCCCGCCGGCAGGCTGCCGGGTGCGCCGATGGCGACGACGACGCCGTTGGCGATGGCAACGTCGGCAGCAAAAGCCCCGTCTTCCGTGGCGAGGGTCCCGCCGGTGACAAGCGTATCGAGTGTTGCGTCGGCCATGGGGTCTCCTATTTCCATCCGGGGCAAGTCAGATCACCCATCCGCCGTCGACGACGATGTCCTGACCGGTGATCTGCCGCGACTTCTCGGACGCCAGGAAAATGACGGCATTGGCGATGTCGTCGTCGGTGGAAATCCGGCGAAGCGCATAGTCCTCGGCGTGCCTGCGCTTGGCGTCTTCCAGGCTGATTCCGAGCTTCAGCGCCATATCCGCGCAGACGGCCTCGAAGCGGGGTCCCTCCACCATGCCGGGGCTCACGGTGTTGACGTTGATGTTGTGCGGCCCGAGTTCGAGCGCGAAACTCTTGCTCAGCCCGCGCATCCCCCATTTGGAGGCGCTGTAGGAGACGCGGCCGGCGCGGCCGCGCAGACCGAACGTGCCGCCGATATTGATGATCTTGCCTGAACGGCGGGCGATCATCGGTTCGGCGAACGCGCGCATCAGCAGAAAGGCGCCGTTGACGTTGAGGTCGATGACGGCCTCGAATTCTTCGGGGGTCGTCTCGATGCCGGACTTGCCGATCGGTCCGCGTCCGCCGGCGACATTGACGAGGATATCGACCGGGCCGAGGGCTTCGGCCTTCTCTTTCAGCGCTGCCACGTCATCGGGGCTGGTGATATCGCAGCCGACCGTCAGCGCGCGCCGTCCCATCGCGCGGACGTCCGCCTCGACCGGCGCGATCGCATCGGTGTCGCGGCCGGCCAGGACGAGGTCGGCTCCCTCCTTGGCGAGCGCCAGCGTTATGGCCGCCCCCATGCCCTTGGCCGGCCCGGTCACGACGGCGATCTTTCCTGCTAATTCCATGCTCGGCTCCGGAATTGTCGACGATCTCGAATTTGTCGATTATGCGCCACGATAGCGACCTATACGGTTGAAAGCGAGAATCTGCCAGTATAGGAGTGTCCTCCACCCCTCATCTCGGCGACAGGAAAGACGGGCTGGCGATGGCCGACACAACCGAAGACAGCGTGGTCGACGCCGAAGCGGCGGCCAGCAAGCTTGTTCTGGAACGGTTGCGCGACGACATCATCATGGGCGTGTTTCAACCCGGCCAGAAATTGCGGCTGATCGAGTTGAAGACGCGATATGAGACGGGGGCGAGCCCGCTGCGCGAGGCGCTGTCGCGTCTTTCGGCGCAGCAGTTGGTGACCCAGGAGGTCAATCGCGGATTTTCCGTACCGGCGATCAGCGTGGACGAGCTGCAGGACATCTCCGCGCTGCGCCGCCAGCTGGAGTCGCGTGCGGTGCGGGAGTCCGTGGCGCGCGGCGACGAGGCCTGGGAGGACGAACTCATTCTCTCCCACCGCCGGTTGAAGCGCCTCGGTCCGGCGGCGGATATCGTGACCGATGGCGCTGCACCGAAGCTGGTGCTGCAATGGGAGCAGCAGCATCGCCAGTTTCACGTCGCGCTGCGCGCCGCCTGCCGCTCGCAATGGACCCAGCGATTCTGCGCCACGCTCAACGACCAGTTCGACCGCTATCGGCGGTTCGCCCGGCCGAGCCGCGATATCCAGACCCGCCTCGGCGCCCAGCATGACAAGCTGCTGGAAGCCGCTCTCGAGCGTGACGCCGATGCCTGCGGCCAATTGATCGACGAGCACATGCAGATCACCGGCGAGGCGGTGCTGGCGACGTTGCGCAACAAGCGGCTGCCGGGAGCCTGACGTCGTCATACGATTGTCCCGCCATCGACGAGCAGGTCCTGGCCGGTGATGTTGCCGGCGGCGTCGGACATCAGGAACAGCACGGCGGCGGCCACATCGTCGGCCGTGCTCATGCGGCCGAGCGCCGTTCCCGCGGCAAAACGGGCATATTTGGTGGCGAGATCGATGCCGTCGCGCTCCGCCTCCTCGCCGAGCTGGCGGGTCAGCCGGGGACCATCGACACCGCCAGGCGACACCATGTTGACCCTGACGCCGGCGCGGCCGGCTTCGAGCGCGGCGGACTTGGTGAAGCCGCGCAGCGCCCATTTGGTCGCGCCATAGGCGGAGGCATCGCGCACGCCCTTGAAGCCGAAGGTGCCGCCGATGTTGACGATGGACCCCGCCTTGGCCACCATCATGTGCGGGATGAGGAACTTCATCGTCAGGAACGTGCCGAAGACATTGATGTCGAACACTTCCTCGACGTCGGCCAACGTATGCTCCCACAGCTTCTTGCCGGAGGGACCTGTCGCGCCGGCCACATTCACCAATCCCCAGCGGCCCGGCTTGAACGTGTCGACCGCCGATGCCACAGCCGTGCCGACCGATGTCTCGCTGGTGACGTCGCAAAAGATCGCACCGGCCTGACGTCCAAGCGCACGCACTTCCGCCGCCACGGTTTGAAGAGCTTCCATGTCGCGGCCGGCGAGCGCGATGTCGGCACCCGCCTCGGCCAGCGTCAGCGTGATCGAGCGGCCCATGCCCTTGGCCGCCCCGGTGATGAAGACGGTCTGGCCGTCGAGCCGCAGGGACGGGATCATTTCACCACGCTCCTTTCCATCCGTACGGTCAGGGCGAAGATGGCGAAAGCCACGGTCATCGCCAGCACCACCCCGGCCCACATCAGCGGCAGCTTGCGGAACGATGCGGCTTCCAGGATGAGGGTGCCGAGCCCGGGCGCGCCGCTCAGCCATTCGGCCAGCATAGCGGACAACAGGCCGCTGGTGGCGGCGGCCCTGAGGCCGGTGAAGATGGCCGGCAGGGCGAACGGCAGCCGCACCTTGAAGAACGTCTGCAGCCAGGTTGCGCCGCAGACATGCATCAGTTCCAAGGCATTGGCGTCGGTCGAGCGGAAGCCGCGGGTGGCGTTCACCAGGATGGGGAAGAACGAGACGATGACCACCACCGCGATCGAGATTGCCTGTCCCCGGCCGAAGATCAGGATGAGCAGGGGCGCGATGGCGAGCACCGGCGCGGTGCGGATGGCGATCAGCAGCGGCATGACCGCGCGCGCGACGCCATCGGAAAGCGTGAACAGCGTGGCGAAGACGAGCGCCAGGCAGGTCGACATCAGGAGGCCGAGGAGCGTGCCCCGCAGCGTGTAGCCCAGCGCCGCCCCGAGCTTCGGCCAGTCCTGATTGAGCGCGACCAGCACGCTCACGGGCGTCGGCACGACGAACGGCTTGATGTCGAACGAGACGATCGCCGCCTGCCACAGGCCGACGATGATCGCCAGGGCCACCACGAAGAAGACGACGGCGCGCGTCGCCGCATCGAGCCGTTGCCGGACCACCTGCCCACGCGTCGGAATGAGCGAGGCATCCGGATGATCGATCGGTCCGGTCATGTCGATCTCCCGCCGGTCGTTCCCCGCGGATGCGCCCAGTCGACCAACCGGTGCTCGGCGAAGGCCAGGAGCGCGTAGGAGACGGCCGTCAGGGCGCAGACCGTCAGGATGCTCAGCCAGACCAGGGGGACGTTGAACGAGAACAGGGCGTAGATGATGAGCGTGCCGAGGCCGCGATCGGTTCCCATCCACTCGGCGATCAACGTTCCCAACAGCGCCAGCGGCGCCGCAACCTTCAGGGCGGAGAAGATGGCGGGCAGGGCATTCGGCAGCATCAGTCGCGTCAACGTCTGCCAGCGTGAGGCGGAGAGAACGTGAAACAGCTCGCGCGTGGTGCTGTCGGTGGATTTGAAGCCCTGGATCATGCCAACGAGCAGCGGGAACAGCGCGGCGCCGGCAGCGACGATCACATGCAACGTGGTGCCGTTGCCAAGCCACAGCATCAGGATCGGCGCGACGGCAATCAGCGGCAGGCTGTCGATCAGGATCGCGAGCGTGAACACCGGCCGTTCCGAGATCGGCCATGTCACCGCGAGACCGGCAAGCGCCGCTGCGACGGCGATTGCCGCGACATAGCCGGTCAACGCCGCGCCGAGGGTGGCGATACTGTGGTAGACGAGGTCTCCGCCATGATCGATGAGCGCGGTCCATACGGCACCGGGTGCCGGCACGGTGATGGGCAGCAGTCCGCCGAGCTTGGCGGCTTCCCAGACGAGGCCGATTGCGACCAGCAGCAGCAGCGGCGGCAGCCGACGCACGACCAGCGATCCGATATGCCCGACCATCGCGTCAGCGGCCACTGGCGATCTCCTTGGCGAACAGCGCCGCGCGGACCTGGTTCTCCAGCGCGTTGAACGCGTGGCTCTGCAGCAGGGCCAGATGCCGCGGCCGGGGCAGGTCGATCGCGATCGAGGCGGCGAGCCGGCCCGGATGGGCGGAGAGCACATGCACGGTGTCCGCCATGAACACGGCCTCGCTGATGGTGTGGGTGACGAGCACGGCGGTGGTGTTGGTCTCTTTCCAGATCCTGAGCAGTTCGACATTCATGCGCTGGCGGGTGATCTCGTCGAGGGCGCCGAACGGCTCGTCCATCAGCAGCACCTTGGGATCGAGCGCCAGGGCGCGGGCGATGGCGACGCGCTGCTGCATGCCGCCGGAAAGCTGGGCGGGTTTCGCCTCCTCGAAGCCATTGAGGCCGACGAGATCGACGAGCGCCTCCGGGCTGCGCGATCCCTGCTTGTTCGACAGTTCGCCGGGAAGCCGCACGTTGTCGATCACCGAGCGCCACGGCAACAGGCTGGCGCTCTGGAACACAAAGCCGATCTCATGCGATCGCCGGGCTTTTCCCGGCGGATGGTCGCCAATCAGGATCGAACCGGTACTGGGCGCAATGACATCGGCGATCATCCTGAGAAGGGTCGACTTGCCGCAGCCGGACGGGCCGATCAGCGCCGAGAAGCTGCCGGCCGGAAAGGTCAGGCTGACATCGTCGAGGGCCAGAATCTCGGACCGATCGATCGCGAACCGTTTGGAGACAGCCTTGATCTGGATATCGGTCATCATCGGGGATCCGCTGTGCAGATGCCGGGCATCGTCGCCCGTCCGGTATGGCAGCCACAGCCGTAGTATTGGCGGGTGGCCTGGGCGATCCGATCGAGCGACGGCCAGTCGACGGCGCGGGCGGCATGGCGCGCCCGGTCGGTGAACTCAGCTTCCAGCGCGGCGAGCGGCAGGCTGGCAAGCGTGCCATTGCGCACGATCCGGCGACCGGCGACCCACAGGTCGTCGACGTCGGCTTTGGTGGCGCGGGTGAGGAGCAGATCTAGGATGCCGGCGCGGCCGGGGATGACGTCGCGGCTGATGCGGGCGGTGTCGACGACCATCAGGTCAGCCGGGGAGCCGGGGCCAAGCGGCATGGCCGAGCCCGGTCCCAGAATGGCATCGCGTCCGTCGAAGAACACCGCTTGCAGCAGCCGCTCGCGGCTGAGGATGTCGTTGACGCCGAAGCCGCGATTGAGGTGCCAGATGAGCCGCATTTCCCTGAGCCCGTCCTCGTCGTCATCGAACGACATGCCGTCGAGGCCGAGGCCGAATTTCACCCCCGACGCGACGAAGTCGGCGACCGGCGCGATGCCGGACCGGAGTCGGAGATTGGACGACGCATTGACGGAGACCGACACGCCGCGCTCGGCCAGGAGTTCGCACTCGGCAGCCGTCAGGTGCGTGCCATGGGCAACGGTCAGCCGCGGCGACAGCAGCCCGATCTCGTCGAGATGATGGAGGAGGCCGCGTGGATAGACGGCATCGGCCCATTCGCGCTGCAGCCGGGTTTCCAAGAGATGCATGTGGATGCGGCGACCGTGCAGCGCCGAGCGTTCGGCGACGCGACGCAATGTGGCGTCATCCACCCATTGCGGCGCGACCGGCCCGTATTGCACGCTGAACAGGTCATCCTGCAGGTCGAACAGGCTTTCGGCGACGGCCAGTTGATCGTCGAATGCTGGAATGCCGGCGGCGCGTTGGCCGAGCAATCGGGCCTCGGCCTCAGGCAGGCGGGCATAAAGCGCCGCTGGATCGCCGTAGGCGACGGGGTTGGCGCCGAGCAGCGGCACGGCGAAGGCCACCCGAACGCCGACGGCGTTGGCGGCGCGCTTGACTGCCGCCGCTTCGGCCTCCAACTGGCGGACGTCTTGGGTATTGTGGCAGTGATTGAGGATGCCGATACCGCTTTCCGCCATCCGGCCGAAGGCCACGACGGCCCTGAGATACGGGTCGGCCATCGGCTCCAGGCCGAGACGGGTGAGCCAGATTTCCAGGGCATCGTCGAGCGCGCCGAAGGCGAGCGTCCGCATGCCGCGACCGTGATCGTGGACATTGCTGAGTGCCGGCAGCACGAGCCGGTTGCGACGGACGCCTGGTCCGCCGGCATCGGGCACGATGGCGGCGACGATGCCGTCGCGAAGCTCAAGCGTGCCCGGACCTTCGAGCGGGGCATCGGAGCGGGAGAGGAGATGGTCGTAGCCGACCGATCCCCTGTAAGTCTCTGTCACGGCAATCGGACCCGGTTGAGGAGGGGCGTCAGGCTTTGGCGTGCGCTGCCTTGATCAATTCCTGGGTCATCACGTCGCCGACCGAGAGCGCGCCCTGCTTCATCAAGCCGGCGCTGACGGCAAATGCGAGGCCGGCCTTGAAGGGTTCCGGCTCGATCCACAGGAGGCCGTTCTTGGCCGCCGCGCCGATCGGCAGAAACTCCTTCATCATCCGGCTCTCCGCCTTCTGCGCCTCCAGGTTGAGACCGCGCTGGCCATATTTGTTGACCATCAGTTCCGCCATCTCGTCGGGGTGGTCGAGCTGCCATTGCCAGCCCTTGATCTCGGCCTTGAGCCAGGCAATGAGCAGGTCCTTCTTCTTGTCGATGGTGTCGTCGCTGGCGATCAGCACGCCGGCATAGCCGGGCACGCCGAGGTCGTTCATGTAGGCAACCGCGATGTCGACGCCGCGGGTCTTCAGCATGACGCCCTGGTTGGTGGCCCAACCGTAGTAGCCATCGACCTGACCGGCGGCGAGAATGCCGGGATCGGTGCCGACGGGCACATATTTCACCGAAGCGGGATCGAGCCCATTGGCGGTCAAAAGCGCGTTGACCTGCGGGCGGACGCCGTCGGGCAGAGCGATGGTCTTGCCGGGAAGATCCTTGAGCGAGTTGATCGGCTTCGAAGCCAGACTCATGATCGCGCCCGGCGCCTTCTGCATGATGGCGGCGAACGCCTTGATCGGCATGCCGCTGATGCGGGCGCGCACCGTTCCGTCGACATCCGTATCCGACGTGGTTGCCTGTCCGGTGGCAACCGCGACCTCCGAGCCGATGCCGTTCGGTCCGCCCGCCACAAACTCCGCATCGATGCCGGCATCGCGGAAATAGCCGTTTTCGATCGCGGCGAAATGGCCGCCGAACTGGATGGATTTGATCCAGCCGAGCTGGTGCGTCACCTTCTCGGCGGCGAAGGCGGCGGTGGGCATGAAGGCGATGCCGGCGGCGGCACCGGCAGCGCCTTTGAGAAAGCCGCGACGGCCGATGGCGGCAATGGAGAGTGCGGAATGAGAGGGAGCAAACTTTCGTGCCATGCTTCTCGCCCTTTCACGATGGGAGCGCGATGGTTGCCGATCACGCAGCTGTCGGACTGGAAGCAATCGACGTGCCACCGTCGGGCGGACTGCCAATCCGTTGTCTGTCAATGGGTTGGCCGAAGCTGTTCGCCAAAATGATTTCGGCATTTCAGAAATTGTCGAAAATTTTGGCATTATCGACAAAAATTGGTCAAATCGGTACGTGATAACCCGAGGGCCAAGTGAATTCCGCAGCGTTTTCAACCGGGCCGACGCTGGCATGTCGCTTGCTAAATCCGGACGCCATGACCGTTCGGACGCCTTACCAACGCTGCTTCTGCACCGCCAATGGCATCAGGCAGAGCTATCTTGCGGCTGGCTCCTCGGATCGTCCCGCCGTCGTGCTGATCCACGGCCTGGGCTGGGACGCCGAGCGCCTGTGGTCGGCCATTGTGCACGATCTCGACGAGGCCGGCTGGCGCGTCATTGCCCCCGATCTCCGCGGCGTCGGACAGAGCGCCGAACTCGACCAGCCCTACACGATCGCGCACTATGCCGACGACGTCGCGGCCGTGCTGGACGAAGTCGGCATCGGCCGCTGTGCGTTGGTCGGGTTTTCGATGGGGGGCATGATCGCCACCGAACTTGCCGGGCGGCTGCCGGCGCGGGCACACGGGTTGGCGCTGTGCTGCGCCGGACTGCAGTGCACTGCGGCGGACGCCGAAGCGGTCGACGCCATGCTGGCTCGCGCCGCCGAACTCGGGCCAGAGCGGTTTGCCGCCGAACAGGCCGACGCCATCTGGCACCGCAGCTGGGCAGAGCGCCATCCCGAAATGGTCGCCGATTTCAAAGAGTGGCGGGCAGCGATGGATCAGATCGCGCTCATCCACGCGTTTCGCGCGCCGTTCGGGACGGATCTGCGGCCGGTATTTGCCGGACTGGATCTGCCCATCGACGTAGTCGCGGCAGCTGACGATGCCTTTCTGCCGCCGGCCTCCGCCCGTGCCGTGGCTGCGCTCAATGCCAACGCCAACCTGAACTTCATTGTCGACTGCGGTCATATGGCGCCGATCGAACGACCTGCCGAGTTTACTGTCGCATTGCTGCGCTTGCTGGCACGTCTCCCGGTCGACGTTCGTCCTGAACCGGAGGCATGCGCATGACATCGATCGGCCTGATCACGGGATCCGAACCCTTTGCCGGCCTTGCCGACAACCCGGCCGAACTGCTGTTGCCGCACATCGACGGAAAGTCGTTCGGCGGCATCGAGGTGAAGGCCGTGGCGACTCCGGTCAGCCTGGCCGGGCTGCCGCGGTTCCTGCCCGCGTTGATCGCCGAGTACCGCCCGGCCTTCGTCGTGTCGCTGGGGCTGGCGCTGGGCGAACCGGTGCTGCGGGTGGAGACTATCGGCATCAACATGCTGAGCTTCGGGACGCCGGACAACGAAGGCGCACAGCCGACCGATGGCCGGGCGCTCGATCCGTCCGGTCCGCCGGCGCGCAAGGCGACGTGGGACCATGACGCCATCGTCCGGGCGCTGCTGGCGGCCGGATTGCCGGCGAAGACGTCCTATTCGGCCGGAACGCACATGTGCAACGCGACGCTCTATACCGCACTTGGCGCGATAGCAGCGCTTGGGTTGCAGGGCCCTTGCGGCTTCTTCCACCTGCCGTATCTGCCGCAGCAAGTCGCCCGCTTTCTCTCTGAGGCTCCGATCGGCGGCAATCGGGCGCCGCATGCGGAGCGGGCGCTGGCCTCCATGAGCTTCGATGATCAGTTGCGCGGCGTCTCGATCATGCTGGAGACCGTCGCGCGTGGCGCGTCGACCGGCGGCTGAAACACCAACCATGCACCGACCGGCTGGGCGTCTCACGGCCGGAACCGAACTCACGGGAGAAGGAAACGGCAGATGTACGATGTGTCCATGCCGCGCGCCTATGAAAAGGCCACCGAAATCGACGCTGCTCGGATCCCCGTCATCGATCTGGGTCCGCTGCGGTCCGGATCGCTTAACCGCCGGCTGGCGGTCGCCAAGGAGATCGCCGAAGCCTGCGAGACCGTCGGCTTCTTCTATATTGCCAACCACGGCGTGCCGCAGTCGCTGATCGACGATGCCTTCGCCCAAAACAAGGCGTTCTTCGAGCAGAGCCGCGAGGAGAGGCTGCAATCCGCCGCTACGCTCGAGCATTGGCGCGGCTATGTGCCGTCCAAGTTGGAAGGCGAGGGCGGTGGCGTCGGCGGTTCCATCGAGACTTTCCGCTTCATGCTGGACCTGCCGTGGGATGATCCGGACGTGAAGATGGGCAAGCCTCTGCATATGCCCAATCGCTATGCAGATCATCTTCCCGGATTTACCCAGGTTGCCAAGGCCTATATCGCCGCAATGCTGGAGCTCGGCGCCGATCTCAGGCGCGCCTTCGCGCTGGGGCTCGGGCTGGCGGAGGAATGGTTCGATCCGTTCTACAACCGGCCGCTGTTTCAGCAGAGCTTCCTGCACTACCGCCCGGCCAAGTCGCGACGGGAAGAAGACATGGAGATCGGCGCCGGCGAGCATCGCGACTCCGGCGCTTTCACCATTCTGATGCAGGACGATACGGGCGGCCTCGAGGTCGGCCATCTGGCGCATCAGTGGGTCGCGGCGCCGCCGATCAAGGGCACCTATGTGATCAACATCGGCGACATGATGATGCGCTGGACCAATGGCCGCTTCGTTTCGACGCTGCACCGCGTGGTCAACCGTGCGGCCAAGCCGCGCTATTCCATGCCGTTCTTCGCCAATCCGGATTTCGATGCCATCATCGCGCCGATCCCCAGCCTGATCGAGCCGGGAACCCGCGCCGCCTACGAGCCGCTGCATTTCGGCAGCTTCATGGAGAATTTCTATAACCAGGGAATGGCGTATCTGCGGAAATGAACGGGCGGCGCAATGACATCGATCCGGCGCAAAGTCCGGGGCGGGCGCTCTCGATGCAATCCACCCGATCGGCCGGCCGCGCTGCGATCAAGCCAGGATGTCGACGGCGGTGGACCCGCTGATCGCCGACATGTTGGCTGTGGCGCTCCCCGAGGAGGGGACCGCTGCCGACGTGCTGGTCGTCGGCGTCGGGCTCGCCGTCTTGGTGATCTGCCAGCTCTTTTCGACCGTGCCGGCCTGGAACACCAACACGCCGAGCGTGCCGTTGTTGGTGGCTATCGAGAAGTTATTGAAGGTAAGCGTGTTCTGATCGACGGAGGCAGTCCCGAATTCCTTCTTCCCGCCCTGATCGAACTCGACCTGCGCCGTGCTGCCTTTGATGTTCTTGACGGTGAAGGTGACCGGCTGGTTGCCGTTCATCGTTCCCTGCCAAGTGCCGATCAGATGACTCTGGTGATAGACGGCCTCGTTGGCGGGCGAGATGTAGGATCCGTTTGTCGTGACGATGCTGACCACGATCGCATGTCCTCCAGGACCGATCGGACGATGGTTGCGTCCCCGGCCCGCGTGATTGTCCAAGTCATTCGCGAACGAGCGTGCGGCGATCCGAACCGGAGGGCCATGCGGCGCGTTCCGCCTGTCGAGCAAACCTTTGAATTCAGGTCGGGAGTCGGCTTCGCGATCCGGCTCTCGACTGGTCTGGCCGCGCCGTCTGTCTCGCTGCGGCGCCGGCCGCACGACTGGAAAAATCGGGGGCATCCCCCGACGGGCGACTTGAGCCGGGGGGCGCCGACTGCCGTCGCCAATCCCTTCAGCGGCCGCGGCCGCTGCCGCGAACGCATCAAACGCCGATGTTGAGCAGCATCGAAGACAGATCGGTGGAGTTGCTCGTTCCGGCGGACCCATAGCTGGTCGAGGCTGACTGCTGCAGGCTCTGGATGAACTGGTCCATCAGCTGTTGCGTCGGATCGGTCGACGTAGTGGGGGAGGTTGTCGACGACGTGGTGGAATCGGTGCCGGTCGGAGTGTCCGATCCCAGCGTGGCCGCGTCGGTAGCGTCGCCGCCATGAGGGTGGTGACCGTGGTGTGCGCCCATGATGCCGGACGAGGTGGAGTCGCCCGAGAACGTCTGCTGAAACACCTGCTTCAGTTCGGAGGCCTGGCTGCTCGTCAGGGCGCCGGACGACACCTGACTGTCGATCAGGCTCGAGATCTTGTCTTGCATGTCTGTCGGGCTCGGCGGGGTCGTTGAGGACGTCGTCGAGCTGGTCGTCGATGGCTGCAGCGATGAATCGATCGAGGTGAGTGCCGAGCTGAGCGCGGTCCCGTCGGTCGATGAGATCTGCCCCGACGAAATGTCTGCCTGCAGCTGGTTCTGCAACATCTGGGCTGGCGTGTACTGCTGCCAGTTGGTCTGAGCGGATGCGATGGAGGTCATTGTCGTCACCTTTGTGAGTGCGGAACCGAAGCAGCCGGGCCGCATCGAAGATCCGCTCCTCCTGCAGCGAATCTCCCACGTCGATACGTCAGGTCGATCCGGTCGGCCGGATACGATCTATCTGTTCCTCAGTAATCCTGGATCAATATCGTTAATTGTCAGTAAAATTAAAGAATAACAAATAGATGATGTCGTTACTGAAATATCATATCCGGCAGGTGGCACAGAATCGTGGAGGATTTCGCGATGTAAGCCAATGGACAGCTCGGAAGCGGCCGTTTCCCTCGTTGAGCAGATGCTTCCATCGCCGCCCACGGGCCAACGATTTTGTTTTGGGAACAATTTGCCGGGAAGTATTTGCCTATCCGGCAACGGCGCTGGGCTGCAGCTGCCGATGCATCATCAGCCTTGGCGACAATTGCAGCGCTACCGTGCTTCCAGCCGCCGGGCGAGCATCCGCGCGACGGCCTGCCGGGCGGCGGCGATGGCGGGTCGCCGGTAGTCCCAGATCGGATCGGGGTCCGGCGGAATCAGCACCATCGTCGCGTTGGCTTCAAAGAACAGCAGCTCTCCGTCGGCGCCAAGCCCGAAGTCGACACCGCCGTAGTCGAGTTGCAGGTCATCGCGAATCGCTGTCAGGGCCGCCATGGCTTTGGGGCCGACAACGGCTGGCATGTCGGCGAGGAACCGCTGCTCTTCCGCGCGATGCTGTGGAGCGTCGGCCATGGCGGCGGTGAAGTAATGCACCTTCCAGTCGGCGGAGATGGCCAGATGGACTGGGTAGAGTTGGCCGTCGATGAACATCACCCGGTACTTGCGCGCCATGCCATCGGCGCCGCGCGCATCGAGATAGGAGATGACGAGAACATCGTCGGTGCCGGCAACGCCCAGCGTCGCAAGGCAGGGATCGAGCGAGGCCGCCGTTTCGACCAGCCGGAAATGCCTGCCCGTATGGAAGCCCGGCCGCCGGACCAGCAGCGGAAATGCCAGATCCCGGGCGGAGCGCAACGTGTCGGCCGGCAGGGTGGCGACAGCAGGTATCCGACAGCCGGAAATGCAGGCGAGCCGTGTCGCATTGCCGGCGCGGCCGGTAGCAACCACGCGGGCGGGCGGATTGATCACCGGCGCCGGCGTTCGGGCGCAGATGTCGGCGGCCCGTGCCAGTGCCCGACCAGAAAGATCGGCATCGCCGACCGCATTCACCACCAACCGGTGCGTCGGCAGCGGGCCCGCGTCCCAATATTCGGTATAGATCGCGGTCACCGCATGGACGCGATCATCGAACCAGGCGGCCGTCGCTATATTGCCCTGGCGCGCCGAGACCAGCAGCAGTATCGGAATCGCGGCGCCGCGGCCGCGAAACGCGCGGACGACGGTGGCGTGACCGGTGAAACCCGCGTCGCGGTGAGCTTCGGCCGCCGGATCGCCGAGTTCGTCAAGGGCTCTCGCCATCGCCTGATGCGCCGGCGCGAAGCCCGGGGACAGTCGCAACGCTTCGGCACAATGGGCTTTTGCCGCCAGCGCATCGCCGTCCTCGAGCAGCAGATTGGCCAGATTGACATGACCGATCGGTTCGTCCGGATGATGGGCGACCGCCTGCCGCATCGCGGTCAGTGCCGCCGAGCGATAGCCTGTCGCCTGCGCCAGCGTGGCGAATTCGTTAAGGACCGCGAAATGCGTCGGATCGTGGGCCAGCAGCCGCAGATAGGCGGCCCTGGCGTCGGCGTATTCGCCGCGCTCCACCAGGGCTCTGGCGGCTGGCAGATCGCCCGGAGCCAACGGGAACGCTTTGACGTCGCGACTTCGGTCCGGGGCAGCTGTAGCC
>JARLIU010000275.1 GCA_031291595.1 Ancalomicrobiaceae bacterium
ACCCCCTCGGGCACTGGGCAACGGACCCGGGAGGTCGAGACGGCCCCAAGCCCGGGAAGCCGCCCCAGCCCCCGCGCCCCTGGTGGGCGTGGGTGGCCGAAGGCCGGGTGAGGGGTGATCGGCCGCGCATGAGCGCCGGGGCATTAGCAAACAAACTTTGACGCTTGAAAATACTGAATGTGGAGGAAGCGATGGCCGAAGTGGTTCTGAAGGCGGTGCGAAAATCGTTCGGCAAGCTCGAAACCATCCACGGGATCGATCTCGCCATCACCGACAAGGAGTTCGTGGTGTTCGTCGGCCCATCCGGTTGCGGCAAGTCGACGCTGCTGCGGCTCATCGCCGGGCTCGAGGACATCACCTCCGGCGACCTCCTGATCGACGGCGTCCGCGCCAACGAGCTGACGCCGAAGGAACGCGGCATCGCCATGGTGTTCCAGTCCTATGCGCTCTACCCGCATATGACGGTGTTCGAGAACATGGCCTTCGGGCTGGAACTGTCGAAGGTGGGTAAGGCCGAGATCGAGGAGAAGGTCAAGCGCGCCGCAGCCAGCCTCGAACTCTCCCATCTGTTGGATCGGCTGCCGAAACAGCTGTCCGGCGGCCAGCGCCAGCGCGTCGCCATCGGCCGGGCGATCGTGCGCCAGCCGAAGGTGTTCCTGTTCGACGAGCCCTTATCCAACCTCGACGCCGCATTGCGGGTGCAGACCCGCATCGAGATCGCCCGGCTGCACGAAGCCATGGGCGCCACGATGGTCTATGTGACGCACGATCAGGTCGAGGCGATGACGCTGGCCGACAAGATCGTGGTGCTGAGCGCCGGCAGCGTTGAGCAGATCGGGACGCCGCTGGACCTCTACGAGTATCCGGACAATCTGTTCGTTGCCGGCTTCATCGGCAGCCCACAGATGAATTTCCTCGATGCGCGGGTCGCCGAGGTCGGCGCCGGCGGCCTGACGCTGACCGTCCAGGACGGAACGCGGCTGGCGACGCGGGTGGCCACCAACGGCGTCGGCCCCGGCGACAAGGTGCGGCTCGGCATCCGCCCGGAACACCTGGAACTGGCCGAGGCAACCGAGCCGGGCCAGGCCGGCGTGCTCGTCGGCGATATCGAAGTGATCGAAGACCTGGGCGAAAGTCATTTCATCTACGTGCGGCATGCCAACGGCCCGCTGCTGACATTCCGCGCCGACGGGCTTTCGAAGCTGAAGCCGCATTCCAAGATCGCGCTGCGCCTGCCGCCCGCCTGCTGCCACGTCTTCCGCGAAAACGGAGGGGCGCTCAGGCGGCAGGGGGGAGCCTCGCTCAGCGCCGTCGCGTCGTAACGCCAGCGTATCCTCGCGTCCAGCGCCGGCGATGCCGTCCGGACTGCCGGGGCCGGCATCGACCGCCTCGGACTTATGGTGCGCAGAGGATCGGTCCATCTGCCGGCCGATGCGCCGCGAGCCTCACTTCTCGGCAAGGCCGTATTTGCGGATCTTGTCGAACAGCGTGGTCTTGGCCATCCTGAGGTCTTCCGCCGTGCGGGCGAGGCTCATGCCGTTGCGCCTGAGCGCTTCCGCGATGAGCGAGCGCTCGAACGCCTCCATGGTCTCGGCCAACGGCCGTCCGCTCGGGCCATCAGCCCCGTCGACCGGCAGGCCGCCCTCGACGCCGAGCACCCAGCGATCGGCGGCGTTGCGAAGTTCCCGCACGTTTCCCGGCCATTGCTGCGACATCAGCGCCGTCAGCCGCTCGCTGTCGAGCCGCGGCATCGGCTTGCCGTAGCGGCTGGCCGCGAGCTCGGCGAAATGTTCGAACAGCAATCCGATGTCGTCGCGGCGTTCCCTGAGCGGCGGCAGCGGAATGGTGGCGACCGCGAGGCGATAGTAGAGATCGGCGCGGAAGCTGCCCTGGGCCGACAGGTCCTTCAAGTCCACCTTGGTGGCGGCGATGACGCGGCAGTCGACGGCGATCGGCTGATTGGAGCCGAGCCGCTCCAGCGTGCGTTCCTGCAGCACGCGCAACAGCTTGATCTGCATGGCGAGCGGCATGGACTCGATCTCGTCGAGGAACAGCGTGCCGCCGTTGGCATGCTCGATCTTGCCGATGCGGCGTTTGGCGGCGCCGGTGAACGCCCCCATCTCGTGGCCGAAGATCTCGCTGTCGATCAGGCTTTCCGGCAGGCCGCCGCAGTTGATGGCGACGAAATTGCCGTCCCGGCGCGGACTCGCCTCATGCAGGCAGCGCGCTGCCAATTCCTTGCCGGTGCCGGTCTCGCCGAGCACCAGGACATCGGCCGACGTGGCCCCAACATCGGCGATGCGCCGGCGCACCAGCTGCATCGACGCGGAATTGCCGATCAGCCTGGCCGCGACGTTGCGGCTGTCATTCAGCCGTTCGCGTAAACTCCGCACTTCCAGGACCAGGCGCCGCTTTTCCAGCGCCCGCCGTGCCACCTCGACCAGATGGGCCGACGAAAACGGCTTCTCGATGAAATCCTGTGCCCCCTCCTTCATCGCCTGTACGGCAAGTTGGATGTCGCCGTGGCCGGTCATGAGGACGACGGGCAGGTCGGGATCGAGCGCGCGGACGTGCCGCATCAGCGCCATGCCGTCCATGCCAGGCAGCCTTATGTCGGTGATGACGACGGCCGGGCCGATTTCGGCGACGGCGCGCCAACCCGCCTCGGCACTGTCGACGGCGTCGGCGGCGATGCCCTCCAGTTGCAGCGCCTGCTGGCAGCCGCGCCGCACGGCGGGATCATCTTCGACGATCAGCACTCTCAGCGCGTCGGACAATCAGGCCTCCGTCAGTTGAGCTGCGGCGAGGTCGAGAACGAAGGCTGCGCCGCCGCTCTCGCTGTCGATGGCGGCGAGCGAACCGCCGAAGTCGCGCGCGATGCCAGCGGAAATCGCCAGCCCCAGACCGAGCCCGCCGCCGGAGTCCTTCGTGGTGAAGAACGGCTCGAACAGTCGGGCGCGCGCATCGACCGTAAGTCCGGGCCCGTTGTCGGCGACGACGATCTGCACCCGGTCGCCGGACTTGACCGCCGACACCGCGAGCCGCGGTTCGACCGAGCCGTCGAGGGCATCGAGCGCATTGGCGATGAGATTGACCAGGATCTGCTCCAATCGGTTGGCATCGGCGAGCGCCGCGATCCCGGCCGGCTCGACCGAGATGTCGGGCGTGACCCGGCCGCCAGTCAAGCGCCGGTCGAGCATCAACAGCGCATTGTCGATGGCACGGCCGACCGGAACGGGACGCGGCGTGCCCGACGACTTGCGGGCGAAGGACTTCAGCTGGCTGGTCAGCGTCCCCATGTGCGCGACGAGTTCGCCGATCAGCGCCAGATTGCTGGTCGCATCCTGCATCAGCCCGCGCTCGAGGAATTTCACCGTATTGTCGGAGAGCGTCTGCAAGGCAGCCAGCGGCTGGTTGAGCTCGTGCGCCAGGCCGGCCGACATCTGGCCGATCACTGCCAATTTGCCGGCATGCACGAGTTCGTCCTGCGCCGCCTTCAAGGTGCGGGTACGCTCCTCGACCTTCAGTTCGAGCTCGTCGTGGGCGCGTTGCAGCGCCTCGCGTGCCCTCAGCCGCTCGTGGATGCGCGAGCGGCGCTGATTGAGCGCCACGGCGAGGATGGCGAGAAACGCGCCGCCGAGCCCGGCGAGCGCCGCTTGCGTCCAGGCCATGCTGGCGACATCGCCGTACGGCGACAGCACCGTCAGCGTCCAGCCGTTGCCGGATAGCGGCTCGGTCTGCGCCAGGAAGCGGCCCGAGACGGGAAAGACCTGGGCAACCTCGTCGCGCGGTCGCTGCAGATCGACCAGTTCGGCGCGCCGCCGCGGCATGACCCGCTCGGGCAGGAGCCCCAAGGGCGGCAACGGCCGCGCATTGTAGTGCAGCGAACGGGCGAGTTCGCCGCGTGACCGATCATCGAGCGGGCGAACAGCGGTGAATTTCCATGACGGCACCGAGGCCAGGATGACGACGCCGTTCTCGTCGGCGACGAACACCGGCGCCTCGACCGTGGTCCAGGATTGTTCCAGCTGTTCCAGGCTGACCTTGACCACCGCGACGCCATTGGGGCGTCCGTCGATGAGGATCGGCGAGGAGAGATAGTAGCCCGGCTCGCCCTTGGTGGTGCCGATGCCGAAGAACCGGCCGTTGCGGCCGGCGATGGCGTCACCGAAATACGCTCGGTAGGTGAGATCCTCGCCGAGAAAACTGTCCGGCTGGTTCCAGTTCGAGGTGGCGATCACATGGCCGGTCGCATCGAGCACATAGATCGACAGCGAGCCGGCGCGCTGGTTGAGCTGTTCGAGATAGTGGTTGATCGCCGCGGCGCGGTCCGGGCCACCGTTCAGGAGGAGATCGACGACGTCGCGTTCGAGCCCGAGGGTGGCCGGAAAGAACGCGTATTTGTCGATCTCGCGCTCCAGGCTGGCCTCATAGAGGTCGAGCCGCTGCCGGCCGCGCTCGATCAGCGCGTCGATGCCGCGCTCCTCGCTGAACTGGAACGTCGCGAAGCCGAGCGCCAGCGCCAGAACGGCGATGGCCGGCGTCAGCCAACCGAAATGGCGCGGCAGCGGGCGGAGCGGCATGGGCGCTGAGGTCTCCGGCGGGGCGAAATCTGGAGCGCGGGGCAGAGAATACAGCACGCTTTCGTCTCATCTGCCGCGCCATTGCCGGTACGCTAAGCCGGGAAGCTGGCTTCTGCCTTGATCTAGTAGTCCGGCTCCGACATTTGCGTCCCGCTGCCGCACGCGCTCGGACTCAAATGTCGAATTCGCTCCATTCGGCGGATGCTGCGGGCCGGAGGGGGATGGCGCCGTCCTCGCCATCCCCACGGACCGTCACGCCGTCTGTGTCAGCGCCTCGACGTCGACCTCGTCGTCCGTCTCGTCGGTGTCGATGGCGTTTTCCCACTTGGCGATCACCGCGGTGGCGATCGAATTGCCGAGCACGTTGGTGGCGGTGCGTCCCATGTCGAGGAACACGTCGATGCCCATGATCAACAGGACGCCGGCTTCCGGCAGGTTGAACATCGGCATGACGGCGGCAACGACGACGAGACCGGACCGTGGCACGCCGGCGATGCCCTTCGACGACACCATCAGCACGAGGAGCATGGTGATCTGCTGCCATAGGCTGAGGTGGATGTTGTAGGCTTGCGCCACGAACAGCGAGGCGAACGTCGTGTACAGCATCGAGCCGTCGAGGTTGAACGAATAGCCGAGCGGCAGGATGAAGCCGATGACTCGTTCGGAAACGCCGAAGCTCCGCAGCCGTTCCATGACCAGCGGATAGGCCGCCTCGCTCGAAGCGGTGGAGAAGCCGAGGATCATCGGCTCGCGGATGGAGGACAGCAGCGGGAAGATCCGGGACTTCAGGACCAGGAAGCCGAGGCCGGCGAGCACGACCCACAACACCAAGAGAGCAATGTAGAAGCTGCCCATCACCTTGCCGTAGGCCGTCAGCACGCCGAGACCCTGGGTGGTGACGACGTTGGCGATGGCCGCGAACACGCCGACGGGGGCGAAGATCATCACGTAGCCCGTGACCTTCAGCATCACCGGCACGCCATCTTCGATCACTTGCACCAGCGCGCGCGCCTTGGTGTGGCGCAACTGGCCGAGCGCCAGACCGAAGAACACCGAGAACACCACGATCTGGATGATCTCGTTGGTCGCCATCGCCTCGAAGATGTTGCGCGGGAAGACGTGCGTCAGGAAGTCCTTGAGGTTCAACGACGACGTCTTCAGGTCGACCGCCGCATTGACTGCCGGCAGCGGGATGCCGATGTTGGCGCCGGGCTGCAGCAGGTTGGCCAGCACCAGACCGATGAGGAGCGAGATCAGCGAGGCCATGACGAACCAGGCGAGCGCCCGGCCGCCGATGCGTCCGACGGTCTTGGCATCGCCCATGCCGGCGAGACCGGCAACGAGGGTGCAGAAGATCAGCGGTGCGATGATCATCTTGATCAGCCGCAGGAAGATGTCGGTCAGCATGGCGAAGATGCCGGCGATTTCCTTCGCCTCGGCCGGCGTCGCCGCCCATTGGTTGCAGGCGTAGCCGACGGCGATGCCGAGGACGAGGGAGAGGAGGATCCAGGTCGTTTGCCGGCTTTTCACCGGACTGGCTGGGAGGGCATGCATGGCTTTCAGTTCCTTGGGCTGGACGTCTGGTGAAACCGTCGGTGCATCGGGGCAGACGATCGTGGCTAATCTCCGGGGGCCCCGCGCCCCGGGGACGAGCCGGAGTCGTTAGCCGGCGGCCTTCAGCGCGCGCGGCTGGGTGAGGATGGCGGGGCGGAGCACGTCGGCGAGCTGTTCCTCGCTCATCAGGCCGCGCTCGAGCACCAGTTCGGCGACGCCCTTGCCGGTGCGATAGGCCTCGACCGCCACTTCGGTGGCATGCGCGTAGCCGATGTAGGGATTGAGCGCGGTGGCGACGCCGATCGACTCGCGCACGATCGTCTCCAGCCGCGCCCGGTTGGCGGTGATGCCGTCGACGCAGGCGTCGGCGAGGATGAGGCAGCCCTGGCGCAGGTGGGTGATGCTCTTGAAAAGGCTGTGCGCGATGATCGGCTCGAAGGCGTTCAGCTGCAATTGCCCGGCTTCGGCGGCAAGCGTCACGGTCAGGTCGTTGCCGATCACCTCGAAGGCGATCTGGTTGACCACCTCTGGGATCACCGGGTTGACCTTGCCGGGCATGATCGACGAGCCGGCCTGTCGGGCGGGCAGGTTGATCTCGCCGAAGCCCGCCCGCGGGCCGGACGACAGCAGCCGCAGGTCGTTGCAGACTTTCGACAATTTCACCGCGACCCGCTTCAGGACGCCCGACAGCTGCACGAAGGCGCCGCAGTCCTGCGTCGCTTCGATCAGGTTCGGCGCGGTGATCACCGGCACGCCGCTGATCTCGTTGAGGTGGCGGCAGACGAGGCCGGCATAATCCGGATGCGAATTGATGCCGGTGCCGATGGCGGTGGCGCCAAGGTTGATCTCGCGGATCAAGAGGGCGGCCTCCTTCAGCCGGTCCTCGTCCTCTTCGAGCATCACGGCATAGGTGGAGAACTCCTGGCCGAGCGTCATCGGCACGGCGTCCTGCAGCTGGGTGCGGCCCATCTTCAGGATGTCGTGGAACTCGTCCGCCTTGCGCCGGAAGGCGGCGCGCAAATGCGCCATCGCCTCGACCAGGCGGAAGATGCTGGCATAGGTCGCCAGCTTCAGCGCCGTCGGATAGACGTCGTTGGTCGACTGGCTCATGTTGACGTGTTCGTTCGGGTGCAGCCGGGCGTAATCGCCGCGCTTGGCCCCGAGCAGTTCGAGCGCCCGGTTGGCGATCACTTCGTTGGCGTTCATGTTGGTCGAGGTGCCGGCGCCGCCCTGGATGACGTCGACCACGAACTGGTCGGTGAGCTTGCCGGCCTTGATCTCGCGGCAGGCGGCAACGATCGCCTCGGCCAGGTCGTGCGGCAACAGGCCGAGTTCCGCGTTGGCCCGCGCCGCCGCCAGCTTGATGTCGGCGAGCGCATGGATGAGGTCGGGATAGCGCGAAATCGTGGTTCCGCTGACCGGGAAGTTTTCCACCGCCCGCAGCGTATGCACGCCATAATAGGCCGTATCGGGTACCTCCCTGTTGCCGAGGAGGTCGTGTTCGACCCTGGTGTTGTCCGAAGGCCCCGTCTGCTCCAAAGCCATGTGTCGCTCCCTGTTCGCGGCCCCGTCGTGCGGGGATGCTGGCGAATTCAGGGCAAGCGCCGTGCCAGTTCGATGTGCCGGAAGTCGCAACTAAACATTTGAAAGATAACAGGTTATTGCCTGGCTTGCGGGCCGTCGTTCGGATTTCCGAATGGCGAAGCGCGCGCATTGACCCGCCGCCCGGCGGCCGTCGCCCGCGTCGGCGCGATGTCCGGCCGGGGATTTCCGCTAACACTTTGGAAAGGAGTGCGGTTTTCGTGTGGCAAGCGGCGCGTTCGGATTTCCGAATGGCCCGGCCCTATGCATTCGGCTGGCCGAACGCCGCCGAGCGGATGCGGCCGCCATCCGCATCGAACAGGTAGAGGCTCGCCGGATCGAAGCGGACGGCGATTGCGTCGCCGGATTTGTGCGCGCGCCCGTCCCTGGTCTCGACGACGATCGCGGCGCTCGAGCCTTTGCGGGCATAGACGAAGGTGGTGCCGCCGAGATGCTCGACGATATCGATGGCGAGATCGAACTCGGCCGAACCGTCGACGCAGAATTGCTCCGGGCGGATACCGATGTAAACCGCGCGGCCGTCTTCGAGCCGCGGGGCGCGGTCGGGCAGCGCGACGAGCGCATCGCCGATGTCGGGGATGCGCAGCGCCGGGCGACCGTCCGCCGTCCGGGTGACGATCGCCGGCAACAGGTTCATCTTCGGCGAGCCGATGAAGCCGGCGACGAACAGGTTGGCCGGATTGTCGTAGAGGTCGAGCGGCGAGCCGATCTGTTCGACCTCGCCGGCGCGAAGCACGACGATGCGGTCGGCCAGCGTCATCGCCTCGACCTGATCGTGGGTGACATAGACGGTGGTGACGCCGAGCTGGCGGTGCAGCTTGGCGATCTCGATGCGCATATGCACCCGAAGTCCGGCATCGAGGTTCGACAGCGGCTCGTCGAACAGGAAGACCTTCGGCTGGCGCACGATCGCCCGGCCGATGGCGACGCGCTGGCGCTGGCCGCCGGACAGCGCCTTGGGCCGGCGCTGCAACAGCGGTTCGAGATCGAGGATGTGCGCTGCCGACAGGACGCGTGCCCGGATTTCCGCGCTCGGCAGCCCGGCGAACTTCAGCGCGAAGCCCATGTTTTCCGCGACCGTCATGTGCGGATTGAGCGCGTAGGACTGGAACACCATGGCCAGCCCACGGTGCGACGGATCGATGTCGTTCATCCGTTTGCCGCCGATGACCAGTTCGCCCGCGGTGATTTCTTCGAGCCCGGCAATGAGGCGCAGCAACGTCGACTTGCCGCAACCCGACGGGCCGACGAACACGATGAATTCGCCCGCCTTCACGTCGAGATTGATCTTCTTCAGGATCTCGACGGCTCCGAAGGATTTCGACACGTCGACGAGTTTGAGGTCGCTCATGCTGTGGTCACTCATGCTGCGGGGCGCGCGTGGTCTGGTCGCCTCGCGGCATCAGCCGGCCGCGAGATCGATCGAATGGGGTTCGAAGTGCGGGCAGGCGACGGTCAAGCGGATCGGACCCGGCAACCCGGTCGTTTCCAGCCAGAAGCCGGTGGTGCCGCCTCGCAGCGGAACGCGGGCAGGGCCGATCAGCCGCGCCGGTCCGTGCACGTCGACATCGATGCTTTCGGTGAAGAACGGCAGGATGTTGCCGGCCTGATCGCGGGCACGGACGATGACGCGGACGCTGTCGCGGCCCCGCGCCTCGAGCTCCAGCCGATCGGGGGCGATTTCGAGCGTCGTCGGCAACGGATCGGCGACCATGCGCACCCGCGCCACTTCTTTGCCGGCGAGATAGCCGATGATCTCGCCATCGAGCCAGCGCATGCCCCACACCCCGAGTTCGGCCGGACTGAAATGCCGATGGTCGAAGATGACGGGCGCATGCGGCAGGTGCGGGAAGGTCTCGCGGTCCGGCCCGACGCGCTTAGTGAGCGAGCCGTAACGCAGCTCGACCTCGTCGCAGTTGGTGAGCACGATCAGCGGCAGGACGCCGCCGATGTTGCGCTCGCCGCGCGCCCAATAGGTGACCGGCTTCAGGATGATCTCGTCCGCCGGCTCGCATTGGCTGGCATAGGCATAGGCCGCGAATTTGGGCTCGCGGAACATGTCGGTGACGCCGTGATGGCAGATGCGGTCGCCGGAACCGAAATCCTTGTGGGTGTTGTAGTCGAAAAAGCACCAGCCGATGCAGCCGGAGATGGTCGGATCGCCGTAGGCGGCATCGAGCACCAGGAGATGCCGCATCACGTGCTCGGCCTGCCGGCTCTCGTGGTCGCCGCGCTTGGTCGGAAACATGTGGCCGTTGAACTCGGTGACCATGTAGGGCACGGGATGCCGCAGGCCCGTCACCTCGCGCTGGTCGCGTAAGGGAGTCCGCGCCCGGTTCGAGCCCGGCAACTCCTCGTTGCCGAGGATGAAGTCGTTCATCGTGTAGACGTCTTCCAGGAACTCGCTGTCGGTCATATAGCGCACGCCGGCGGTCTGCCGGGTCGGGTCGAGCGCCCGGGCGACGCTGTTGGTCGCGGCGTAGAATTCGTGGAAATCGGCGGATTCGTTGATCCGCACCCCCCACAGAATGATCGAGGGGTGGTTCCAGTCGCGCGTCACCATCGCCCGAACAGTGTCGATGGCGCGTGCCTGCCACGCCTCATCGCCGACATGCTGCCAGCCAGGGAGTTCCTCGAATACCAGGAGGCCGAGCCGGTCGCAGGCGTCGAGGAAATACGGCGACTGCGGATAGTGCGAGGTGCGCACCAGATTGACCTTCAGCGTCCGTTTCAGGATTTCGGCGTCGCGCTCTTGCGCCGCCCGTCCCATCGCATAGCCGACGTAAGGAAACGACTGGTGCCGATTGAGACCGCGGAGCTTCAGCTTGCGGCCGTTGAGCTCGAACCCCTCGGGCGTGAAGCGTGCGATGCGGAAGCCGAAGCTGGACGTCAGCGCGTCGGCGCCGGCAGGGCCGTCGAGTTCGACCGTCAGCGAATAGAGCGTAGGGGCATCGATGTCCCACAGCTGCAGGCCTTTCAGGCCGGAGAAGCGGAGATGCGTGCTGTCACCTGCGACCGGGACGCAGACGCGGGCGATCTCCTGGCCCGACCCATCACCGAGCACCGCCGTCAGCACTCCGTCGAGAGCCAAGCCCCTCGGATTGACGAGATCCACGCGGACGTCGACCGCCTTGTCGTCCAAAAGCTCGTTCGCCGTCGCGATCTTCAGCCGGCCAATCGCTACCGGCGCCGTCGCCTGCAGCCAGACGTCGCGATAGATGCCGGCGTAGGTGAGATAGTCGATGGCGCCGCCGAACGGCGGAATCGCCGCGTTTTCCGAGCCGTCGAGCCTGACGGTGAGGATGTTGTCGCCGGGCTGCAGGTGCTCGGTCAGCCGTGCCTCGAACGGCGTATAGCCGTCCGAATGTCGGGCGATCTCGACGCCGTTGAGATACACGACCGCGTCCGCCATGGCGCCGTCGAAGGTCACGGACACCTCGCGATCGGCAAAGCGATCGTCCCAGGCGATGAGGCGCTGGTAGGTGAAGGCGCGTTGATAGGACGTCTCGTCGAGATAGCTGAACGGCAGATCGACGGCATTGTGCGGCAGGCTGACGTCGGCGACTTGGAGCCCATCGAGGCGCTCGGCGACCGCCGCCGGATCGAATCCGGCCCGGAAGCTCCAGCCATCGTTGAGGGCCGAGATTTCACGCATGTCCGTGTCCTATTTGATTGCGCCCAGCATGCCCTGCACGAATTGGCGCTGCATGGCGAAGAAGACGATGAGGGTTGGCAGGGTGGCGACCAGCGCGCCAACCATGACCACGCCGTAGTCGGGATAATAGGCCGAGGCGAGCGACGAGATGACCAGCGTGATCGTCTTCATCTCGTTGGTCTGCAGCACGATCAGCGGCCAGAGATAGTTGTTCCACGTCGCCATGAACACGATGACGAAGGCCGCGGCATAGGTCGAGCGCATGGTCGGAATGTAGATGTAGAGGAAGATCTGCCATTCCTTCAGACCATCGACGCGCGCGGCGTCGCGTAACTCCGACGGGAAGGCTTTCGTCGCCTGGCGGAAGTAGAAGATTACGAACCCCGATGCCACCGTCGGCAGGATGATGGCGATGTGGGTGTTGATCAGCCCGAGCCGCCCCATGATCATGAACAAGGGGATCATCAGCACGGCGAACGGGATCATGATGGTGAGCAGCAGCCCGGCGTAGAGCCAGTCCCGGCCCGGCGAGCGGAAGATCTCGAAGCCGTAGCCGGCAACCGACGAGACGGCGAGGGTCAGCGCCGTGCCGAGGAGCGAGATCTTCGCCGAATTCCAGAAGATCAGCGGCGCATTCGCCTGGGTGAAGAACTTCTGCGTATTGTCGAGGAAGGCGTGGCCGAGGCCGAGGTGCCCGAGGATGATGTCGCCGGTCGAATTGGTGGTGCCGACGATCATCCAGATGAACGGGAACACCGACAGCAATGCCATGGCGCCGAGGAAGCCGTAGACGCCGATGCGGTTCAACAGCCGGGGGAGGGGCATCAGTCGCGCTCCCTCGCCACGGTGAACTGCACGAACGACAGCAACGCCACCAGGATGACGATGACGTAGGAAACCGTCGCCGCGTAGCCGAAACTCGGCATGAAGCGGAAGGTCAGGTTGTAGATATAGACCGACAGTGTCAGCACGCTGTCGCCCGGTCCGGCCGTGCCGGCGGAGGTATCGGAGGCGACGATGTTGCGCGCTTCGTCGAACAGTTGCAGCGTGCCGATGGTCGAGGTGACGGTGGTGAACAGGATCACCGGCTTCAGCATCGGCACTGTCAGGCGGAAGAAGCGGGCGGTCGCTGGCACGCCGTCGATGCGCGCCACCTCGTAGATCGAGCGGTCGATGTTCTGCAGGGCGGCGAGATAGAAGATCATGTTGTAGCCGGTCCAGCGCCAGGTGATGGCGACGATCAGCAGCACGCGCGCCCAGAACGGATCCGACATCCACGGGATCGGCCCGGAGATGGCGCCGACCGCCGCGAGCGCCCGGTTGACCACGCCGTCGTCGACGAACATCGACTTGAAGATCACCGAATAGACGACGAGCGACATCACGCAGGGCAGGAAGATGGCGGTGCGGATCAGGCCGGCGAACTTCAGCTTCGGATCATCCAGCAGCACGGCGGTGAACAGCGCCAGCGTCAGCATGATCGGAACCTGGATGACGAAGAACAGGATCGTGTTGGTGAGCGCCAGCTGAAAGACCGGATCTTCGGTCAGCCGAACGATATTGGCCAGGCCGCCGAAGTGCATCACCAGCCCGCGGCCGGTCTGGAACGACATCCACAATGACCAGATGATCGGATAGATCATGAACACCGCGATCAGCCCGAGCGCCGGTACCACGAAGAACCATCCGTTGACATCGTAATACCGTCTGAGACTGATCGGGGCAGGCATGGGGCAGTCGGCTCCGCGTATCGGAAGGGGTGGGACCGGGTCGTGCAGGGCGGGCGGGGGGCCGCGTCGCCCGACGCACCGGCGCTAGCGGTCCGATCCCGACATTTGCATCTCACGTGCCGCGCGCTCATACGCAAATGTCGAAATCCCAGGACCACTAGCAATTCATTGATTCTAGTTGAGCTTTGAATTCGACATTTGAGTGAGGCCGCGCAGCTCGATGGGACTCAAATGTCAAATTCGCTCCACTAGCGCCTTGCCGCCGCCAGACGACGCCGTGGAGTGCGGCCCGGCAGCAGGAAAGTGGGCGAATCTCGGCCGGACGTTGGCCCCTCGGGCGCCCCGGTCGACTATCGGGCGGGGCGCCTGGGGCCGTCGGTCCTCGCGACGGGTTGCCGCGATCCGCCCCAGTTGGCCGGAGCGATGAGCAGGCCGCTCCGGCACCGCGGGGAGTTATTGGATCTGCGTCTTCGCTTGTGCGGCGATCGCCTTGATGGCGTCGTCGACGGAGCCCTTGGCGAGCTTCGGCAATTGCACGGCGACCGCGGCGTCGACTTCATTGGTGAAGATGCCGTAGTTGACGGACGGCACCTGGCTCAGCCAATTGGAGAAACTCTGCCAGATCTTGTCGCCGCCAAAGAAGGCGTCGGGCGCGTCGTAGGCCTTGCCGGAACGAGCGGCGAGCAGCGAGCCGACGGCGCCGCGGTCCTGCAGGATCGCCTGATAGAAGTCGACGTCCTTGGCATAGATGGTGTTGAGGAAGTCGGCCGCTTCCGCCTTCACCTTGGAACTGTTGATGACATACCACGACGAGCCGCCGAGGTTGGAGGCCGCGACCGCGCCCGGCACGTTGAGGGTCGGAATTTCGGTGACGCCCCACTTGCCGGCCTGATCCTTCTGCGCCTTGATGGTGCCGGTGATCCACACACCGGTGACGATCGTGGCGACGTCGCCCGACGTGAACTTGGAAACCCAATCGTTCCAGCCGGTCGCCGGCTTGTAGATGTTCGCCTGCATGATCTTCTGTTGCACATCGAGGGCGGCCCTCAGCGCCGGATTGTTCTCGATGTCGAGCTTGCCGTCCTTGGTGAAGTACCACTTGCCGGCCGACTGGATCATGACCCGGGTCAGCGCTCCATCTGAGAAGTCGAAACCGATCATCTTCTTGCCGGTCTTGGCCTCGACGGCCTTGCCGATCTCGATGTACTTGTCCCAGGTCAAGTGCTGCATATCGGCGGGCTTGTAGCCGGCGGCTTCGAGATAGTCTTTGCGGTAGAAGAGGCCAGTGACGCCGGTATCGAACGGCATGCCGTAAACCTTGCCGTCGAGCGTCATCAGTTCGACCTTGTAGGGGGCGAAACCTTTGTAGTCGACGATGCCGGACAGCGGCATGAAGGCGCCAGGGAACGACTGCAGGTACTTCTGCGCGCCGTAGTCCTCGATGAGGACGATATCGGGCAGCGATTCGGCGACACCCGAGGTGAGACCCGCCTGCAGCTTCTGTTCGACGTCGGACTTGGAGAAGTCGACGACCGAGATCGTCACGTCCGGATGCGCCTTGGTGTAGCGGGCACCGGCTTCCTTCATGATGGCGACATTGAAATTCGGGTCCCAGCACCAGACGGTGATGGTCTTGGCCTCGGCGATGGCGGCCGTCAGCAGCGTTGCGGCAAATACCGTCGCAGCAAGTGCCGGCTTCCAGCTAGCGCGTTTGAAACACAGCATGATTTCCTCCCGTGGATGGTGGCGCGGTTTTGTCCCGCATCCTTCCGCCGATGAGTATTCACCACGAGGCCCGGCAGCGCAAGATTATTTAGTAAATGTTTACTTCCGGGCCCGTGGTGGCGTTGCCGCGCCCGTGCGTTCAGCCTAAATTAGACGAATAAACTGCAAGAATCGGAGCGCCGCCCCTTGCGACTGCTTCGGCAAGTATGATCCAAGGGCAGCTTGGGATTCGCCGCCGAGGAGGGCCAGCCGGGAGCCCGATGGTCACGATCAAGGAAATCGCCCGCTCCGTCGGTGTTTCAGCGGCAACCGTCTCGCGCGTCCTCAACTACGACGCGACGCTGTCGATTTCAGCGGTCAAGCGCCAGGCGATCATCGAGACGGCGGAAGCGCTCAACTATCTGACCCCGCGCCATCGCAACCGTGCCGGCAACGGCCTCGTGCCCGGCCCCAATGGCGTGACCCGGGTGGCGCTCGTTCATTCGCTGACCCCGGTGCAGGAACTGGCCGATCCGTATTATGTCGGCGTCCGCCTGGGCATTGAGCATCGCTGCCAGACGCTGAAGCTCGAATGCATGAAGGTGTGCCTTGCCGACGGCATGGCGGATCCGTCGCTGCTCGCCGGCGCGGCCGGCCTGATCGCCGTCGGCACGCATCTGCCCGAAGAGGTCGCCTTTCTGCAGCGCGTGACGCGCAGTCTCGTCTTCGCCGACGTCTGCCCGCAGCAGGAAATCCTCGACGGCGTCGAGAGCGACCTGAGCTCGGCGACGACGCGGCTGCTCGATGCGCTGTTTGAGATCGGCTATCGCCGCATCGCTTTCGTCGGCGGCATGGATACGCGCAGCGGCACGCCCGAACCCTATGGCGAGCGCCGTTGCGCCGCCTACCGCGCCTGGATGGCGGAAAAGGGCCTCGCCGATCCGGGGCTGTGCCGCGTCGGCCGCATGCGCTTCGAGGACGGCTACGCGCTGATGGGCCAGATGCTCGACGAGGGCGTCGTGCCCGAAGTGGTGGTTGCCGCCAACGACAACATGGCGATCGGAGCATATCGGGCCATTCAGGAACGCGGCTTTCGCATTCCCAAGGACATCGGCGTCGTCGGCTTCAACGATATTCCGGCGGCGCAGTTCCTGTCTCCGCCGCTCACCACCATCAAGATCCACGCCGAGCGCATCGGCGAAATCGCCGTCGACCTCGTCAACGAACTGATCCTCGGCCGCGATTACGCCAAACGGGTGGTGATCTCGACCGACCTCATCTGGCGCGACAGCTGCCGCCGGCCGGCGGACGCCGCCAAAGCCGCGGCCGGCAGGCTCGAGGCGGCGCGGGCTGCGCAGGCCGCAACCGGCAGGGTTGCGTCCGCCTGACCGGCTAGCCGACTGATCTATCTTGCGTCTCCCGCTCGGCCCCGCCATGATCGACGCCGGAGGTGTCTGATGCCGCGCCACGTATTCGAGCCCAAGCAATTCCACAATGTCCTCGGCTCGCTGCAGCCGGTCTATTCGATCGCCGACGGCGATACGGTGGTGACGACGACGGTCGATGCCTGGGGCTTCGACGGCAGCGGGCAACGGCGGGCCGAACCGCCCAATCCGATGACCGGGCCGTTCTTCATCCAAGGCGCCGCTGCCGGCGACACGCTCGCGGTGACGATCGACCGTTTGACGCCGAACCGCGACGAGGGCTGGACGCACGGGCCGGTGGCGCCGAACGTCGTGACCCCGACGGCTGCGGCCGAACTGCCGAAGCGCATCCGCGTGCTGTGGAACATCGAGCGCAATCGCGGCATTGCCACGCTGAAAGACGCTCCGCCGGCGCTGAAGGCTCTCGAACTGCCGCTTGAACCGATGCTCGGCTGCTTCGGCGTCGCGCCGGAACTGGGCCAGGCGTTTTCCACCGCGACGTCGTCGTCGAACGGCGGCAATATGGACTACCGCCGCTTC